>DASSTH010000257.1:0-6612 GCA_035708025.1 Nakamurella sp.
CACATCGCCATCGACAAGGTGTCCGAGCGCTACCTGGGCAAGGCCAAGATCGGCACCACCGGCCGCGGTATCGGCCCCTGCTACCAGGACAAGATCGCCCGGATGGGCGTGCGGGTGCAGGACGTACTGGACCCCGGGATCCTGGCGCAGAAGGTGGAGGCCGCGCTGGCGGTCAAGAACCAGATGCTGGTCAAGATCTACAACCGCAAGGCGCTGGACCCGCAGGCGGTGATCGACGGGGTGCTGGCGCAGGCCGAATCCTTCCGTCACCGCATCGCCGACACCCGGCTGCTGCTCAACCAGGCGGTCGAGCGCGGCGAGAACGTGCTGCTGGAGGGCGGCCAGGGCACGCTGCTGGACGTCGACCACGGCACCTACCCGTTCGTCACCTCCTCCTCGCCGACCGCGGGGGGCGCCGCCACCGGCTCCGGGATCGGCCCGACCCGCATCGACACCGTGGTCGGCATCCTCAAGGCCTACACCACCCGGGTGGGCTCCGGCCCGTTCCCCACCGAGCTGACCGACGAGGCCGGCGAGTACCTGCGCAAGACGGGGCACGAGGTGGGGGTGACGACGGGACGGGCCCGCCGGTGCGGCTGGTTCGACGCGGTGATCGCCCGCTATGCCACCCGGGTCAACGGCATCACCGACCTGTTCCTGACCAAGATCGACGTCCTCTCGTCGCTGGAACGGGTGCCGATCTGCGTTGGCTACGACGTGGACGGCGAGCGGTTCGCCGAGATGCCGCTCACCCAGACCGCGTTCCACCACGCGGTGCCGGTGTACGAGGAACTGCCCGGCTGGTTCGAGGACATCTCGCACTGCCGCACGCTGGACGAGCTGCCCCGCAACGCCCGGGCGTACGTCGAGCGGGTGCAGGAACTGGCCGGCGCGCGCATCTCGGCCATCGGGGTCGGCCCCGGACAGGAGCAGACCATCGTGGTGCACGACGTGCTGGCCTGACCCGGATCCGGCGGGAAGCCGTTCCGGAGTTCGGCGGGCGGGCGCCAGCGCATAGCATCCCGTCATGGACGTCGTGGAGTTCACCCCGACGCGGGACCAGTACGCCTACACCTTCGGCGGCGTCGCCCCGCTGCTGCACGTCACGCCCGGCACGGTGCTGCGGCTGTGGTCCGAGGACGCGTTCGGCGGCAGGCTGCGCAGCGTGGACGACCTGTCCGCCCAGAACGTGGACCTGTCGGCGGTCAACCCGCAGACCGGGCCGTTCTACGTCGAGGGCGCCGAACCCGGCGACACCCTGGCGCTGCACCTGGTGGCGGTGGAGCCGGCGCGGGACTGGGGCGCGTCCGCCGCCATCCCGTTCTTCGGCGGGATGACCAGCACCGACCGCACCGTCACCCTGCAGGATCCGCTGCCCGACACCACCTGGATCTACCAGGTGGACCGCGCCCGCGGCACCGTCGGCTTCGCCGCCCGGCATTCGGAGTTCACCCTCGAGCTGCCGCTGGCACCCATGCTGGGGACGGTCGGCGTCGCGCCCGCCGGCGGCGAGGTGCGCAGCTCGCTGGTGCCGGACCGGTTCGGCGGCAACATGGACACCCCGCAGATGCGGGCCGGCGCCACGGTGTTCCTGCCGGTCAACGTGCCGGGCGCGCTGTTCTCCATCGGTGACGGGCACTACCGGCAGGGCGAGGGCGAGGCGTGCGGCACCGCCGTGGAGGGTGCCATGACGACCACGCTGATCGTCGAGCTGATCAAGGGATCGGCCGGCCGCGGCGCCCCGGCGTGGCCGCGGATCGAGGACGACACCCACATCATGGTGGTCGGATCCAGCCGGCCGCTGGAGGATTCCTGGCGCATCGCCAACGCCGAGCTGGTGCACTGGGTCGCCGAGTTGCACGGCCTGCATCCGATGGACGCCTACCAGCTGCTCTCCCAGACCGCCGAGGCGCCGATCGCCAACGTGGTGGACGCCAACTACAGCGTGACGGTCAAGGTGGCCAAGGACCTGCTGCCCGGCGTGCAGGCGTTCGGCGGGCTGCACCGCGAGCTCCGCTCCCGGGCCGCGGCACTGTGACGACCCGGGCATCGCGGTGCCGGCCCGGGCCAACCGGAAGGGATTGACAGGACATGGATCTGCAACTGGCCGGCAAGCGGGTGCTGGTCTCCGGCGGGACCCGCGGAATCGGGCGGGCGATCGTGGAGACGTTCCTGGACGAGGGTGCCGCGGTCAGCTTCTGCGCCCGCACGGCACAGCACGTCACCCAGACCGTGGAGGACCTGGCCGGCCGCGGCACCGTCCACGGCACGGTCGCCGACGTGGGCGACGACTCCGCGATGGCCCGCTGGGTCGCCGAGGCCGCCGAGCAGCTGGGCGGCATCGACGTGGTGGTGGCCAACGTCAGTGCCCTGGCCATCCCGGATACCGAGGAGAACTGGGCGAACAGCCTGAACGTCGACATCATGGGAACCGTCCGGCTGGTCCGGGAGGCGATGCCGCACCTGCGGCGCAGCGAGGCGGCGGCCATCGTGGCGATCTCCAGCGTCACCGGCCGGGAGGCGGACTTCGCCTCCGGCCCGTACGGCACCGCGAAGACCGCCATCGTCGGCTACGTCCAGGGTCTGGCCTTCCAGCTGGCCGGTCAGAACATCCGCGCCAACATCGTCTCGCCCGGCAACACGTTCTTCCCCGGAGGGGTGTGGGACTCCATCAAGCAGAACAACCGGGAGCTGTACGACTCGGCGCTCGCGCTTAACCCCACCGGCCGGATGGGCACCCCGCACGAGATGGCCAATGCCGTGGTGTTCCTGGCCAGCCCGCGGGCCAGCTTCATCAGCGGCACGAACCTGGTGGTGGACGGGGCACTGACCAGGGGCATCCAGCTGTGACCCGCAGCTCCCGGGAACGACCGACCCGGCCGGTGGCGGCCGTCAGCTCCAGGTGACCCGCACCTTGTCCCGCCACAGGCCTAACACATCGACGTCGCCGGTCATCGCGATGTCGTCACCGCGGTTCCACAGCCCCAGGTAGAGCGCCGCGGCGGTACCGGTGAGCACGGCATCCGCCGGATGGTCCGGGTCGGCACCGATGGTGGTGACCGGGGTGTCGGCGGAGATCCGCACGGTCCACGCGGTGTCCGCGTCGCTGGGCGCGATCAGCACGCTGACCGGCTCGTCGGACCGCAGCCGCGAACTGCGCCGGTTGATGAAGCCGACCACCAGCTCGTCGATGCCGTCCACCGCCAGTTCCGGTCCGATGCCCACCTCCGCCGTGGTGGGGAACCGGCCCAGTTTGGCCCCCAGCGCGTCCACCCGGTGGATGGTGGTCTCGTGCGCCTGCCGGCGCGCCCAGAACCGGCGCGGCGCCGGTGAGGCGTGCAGGAACACCGCGGCCGCCAGGTCGTCCGGGGCGCGGCGCAGCGCGTCCAGCAGGTCGGCCGCACCGGTGGTGAACCAGTCCACCAGCGTGGCGGTGTCGGCGGGCGGCGTCGTGGCGGCGTCCAGCTCGGGCGGCAGGTCGACACTGGGCAGCGCGCCGGCCACGATGGCGGTCGCCCAGCGGTGCACCATCCCCTGGTGGCCCAGCAGGTCCGCCACCGTCCAGTCCGGGCAGGTCGGCACCGCGGAATCCAGTCCCGCTTCGACCGCGTCCGCGACCAGATCCTTGGCGGAATCCTCCAGCCGCGTGAGGTGGTCGTCCAGGCTGACGGTGATGGCCATCGTTCCAGGGTGACATGCTGCGGCGACAGGCCCGCACACCGGCCGGCGGCAAGTTCACGCCGGTGCACCCGGAGCGGCCCGACGTTCGCCGTCCCACGGTCGATTCGTGAGCCATTCCCGGGCCGGACGCGCCCGAGGGACCCGCGACCATCGTCGTGGTGGCCCTCCGGTGGGCCGGCCCGCCCGACCGACTCACTACTGTGAGGTTCCGTGCGCATCCTGGTGATCGGTTCCGGTGCCCGCGAGCACGCGATCGGCCGGGCGCTGCGCCGCGACCCGGCCGTCACCGGCCTGCACGTCGCCCCCGGCAACGCGGGCACGGCGCTGATCGCCAGCAACCACCCGGTCTCACCCGCAGACCCGCAGTCCGTGCTCGCGCTGGCCCGGGAGCTGTGGCCCGACCTGGTGGTGGTCGGTCCGGAGGTCCCGTTGGTGGCCGGGGTGTCCGACACACTGCGGGACTCCGGTTTCGCGGTGTTCGGCCCGTCCGCCGCGGCGGCCCGGATCGAGGGTTCCAAGGCCTTCGCCAAGGACGTGATGGCCGCGGCCGGCGTGCCGACCGCCAACTGCGTTCCGGTGACGGACCCGGCAGGGGTGGACGCCGCCCTGGACGCCACCGGATCCCCGTACGTGGTCAAGGACGACGGGCTGGCGGCCGGCAAGGGAGTGCTCGTCACACCCGACCGGCAGGCCGCCGCGTCGCACGCCAGGACGGTCCTCGCGGCCGGCCACCCGGTGCTGTGCGAGCGGTATCTGGCCGGACCGGAGGTGAGCCTGTTCGCGTTGTGCGACGGGGCGCTCGCGCTGCCGCTGCTGCCCGCGCAGGACTTCAAACGCGTCGGTGACGGGGACGCCGGGCCGAACACCGGCGGGATGGGCGCCTATGCCCCACTGCCGTGGGCGCCGGCCGATCTCGACCGCACCGTGCAGCAACGCATCCTGCAGCCGGTACTGGCCGAGTTGGCCAGACGGGGGGCGCCGTTCCGCGGGCTGCTGTACGCCGGCCTGGCACTGACCGCGGACGGGCCCGAGGTCATCGAGTTCAACTGCCGGTTCGGCGATCCGGAGACGCAGGTGGTGCTGGAGTTGCTGGACACCCCGCTGGCCGGGCTGCTGGCGGCCTGCGCCGCGGAGGACCTGGCGGCGGCGGAACCGTTGCGCTGGAAGCCCGGTTCCGCGGTGACGGTGGTGATGGCGGCGGAGAACTACCCGGGAACACCGGTCACCGGTGACGTGATCACCGGGGCGGACGCCGACGGGATCCTGCACGCCGGGACGGCCCGCGACGGCTCGGGCGCGCTGGTCAGTGCCGGCGGGCGGGTGTTGTCCTGCACGGCCAGCGGTCCCGACCTGGCGGCGGCCCGGGATGCGGCCTACCGCCTGGTGTCCGGGGTGCGGATGCGTGGAGCGCACTACCGGACGGACATAGCAGCGCGGGCGATCGCCGGGGAGATCCGGGTGCCCGGCCGGTGACCGGCCCCGCTGTGCGGACCGGACGCCGCGGTGCCGGTCATTTGGCGTCGGCGTAGCACCGCACCGCCACCGGCCGCACCGGGGTCTGCACCGCCGAACCGGGGAACACCAGGTCCCTCGCGGTGTTCGCGGACGCCACCACCAGGTCCGACACCGCGTCGGCGTGCTCGGCCGGCACGTGCACGATCAGCTCGTCGTGCTGGAAGAAGACCAGTTCGGCGCCGGGCACGTCCATCAGCCCGGCACGCAATTGGGACAGCCACACGGCCGCCCAATCGGCGGCCGAGGCCTGGATGACGAAGTTCCGGGTGAACCGCCCGCGGTCCCGTGCTGCCTGCCGGGCGCGCCGGTCGCCGGCCGGGCCGCCGCCGTCCCCGGCACCGCCCCGTCCGGCCGTGGTGTCGACTCCGTCCCAACCCAGCGCGGTCCCGTCACCGCCTCGTTCCCCGACGCCCCCGTCACCGGCTTGTTCCATCGCGGACCATCCCCCGACCAGCCGCCGCCAGCCGGCCGACGGCGGCGGACAGGCCCGGCCGAGCACGGAGCGCACCACCCCGCCCGCTTCGCCGCGCCGGGCGGCCGCCTCGACGTACTCCACCGCGGCCGGATAGCGCACCCGCAGGGTCGCCATCAACCGTGCCGCCTCGCCGGTGGTCTGCCCGTACATCGCCCCCAGCATGGCCAGCTTCGCGTGCCGCCGATCCCCGCCGAAGCCGTCCGCCGCCAGGCCCGCGTACAGATCCGCACCGGCGGACACCGCGGCCAGCGCCGCGTCCCCGGACACCGCGGCCAGCACCCGGGGTTCCAGCTGTGCGGCATCGGCGACCACCAGCACGTGCCCGGGTCGCGCCACGACGGCCCGCCGCACCACCTTGGGCAACTGCAGCGCCCCGCCGCCGCGGGTCGCCCAGCGGCCGGACACCACTCCGCCGGGCAGATACTCGGACACCAGCCGGCCGTCGAACACCCACTCCGCCAACCAGTTCCAGCCGTTCGCCGTATACAGCCGGGCCAGATCCTTGTACTGCAGTACGGGCTCGACGGCGGGATGATCGAGCTCGCGCAGGACCCAGGCCCGGGTGGTGTCGATGTCGAACCCGGCCCGGCGGAAGGCCGCGCGCAGGTCCACCGGGGAGTCCGGGTTGACCGGGAAGCCGAAGGCGTCGGTGATCCGGGCGGCCAGTTCCGCCATTCGCGCCGGCCGCGCGCCGCCCGCCGGGCGCGGCCCCAGGGTGTCGGCCAGGATGCGCTCGTGCACCGCGGCGTCCCAGGGCAGGCCGCGGCGGGTCATCTCCGCGGCGATCAGTGCCGAGGTCGACTCCGCGGCGATCAGCAGCCGCAGCGCCCCGGCCGGCACCGCGATGCCGGCCGCGGTCGGCGCCGGCCCGGCGGCACAGTCGGCGACCCGCCGCTGCTGGTCCAGGTATGCGGCGACCAGGTCGTCCGGGCCGAGCGTCG
>DASSTH010000258.1:0-4822 GCA_035708025.1 Nakamurella sp.
CGCACCTCCAGGAACGGCAGTTCGGCGTGCCGGTGGAACTGCCGCCGCAGCGCGACCAGCCGGTCGGTGTCCGGGGTCGTCATCCGGCCTCCCCGGTCGTGCCGATGCCGGTCGCCGCGGCCGGCATGGCCAGTACCCCGGAGCGCACGTCACCGGCGAAGTGGCAGGCGGATGCCAGCCCGTCGTCGAACCGGACCACCGGAGGCACCTGCTCGCGACAGATGGGCTGCGCCAGCGGGCATCTGGTGTGGAACCGGCAGCCGGGCGGCGGGGCGATCGGTGACGGGATCTCCCCGGTGAGCCGGGAACGTTGCTGCGCCCGCACGGTCGGGTCCGGCCGCGGCGCGGCGGCCAGCAGCGCCTTGGTGTACGGGTGCGCCGGCGAGTCCAGGACCGCATCGGCACTGCCGGACTCCACCACTTGGCCCAGGTACATCACCACCACCCGGTCGGCCACCGCCCGCACCACACCGAGATCGTGCGTGATGAACAGGAACGACACGCCCTGGTCGCGCTGCAGGTCGCGCATCACCCGCAGCACCTGCGAGCGGACCGACACGTCCAGCGCCGACACCGCCTCGTCGGCCACCACGAACGACGGGTTGGAGGCCATCGCCCGGGCGATCGCCACCCGCTGGCGCTGCCCGCCGGACAGTTGCAACGGGCTGCGGTCCAGGAACGTCTCGGACCGCAGCCCGACCATGTCCAGCAGTTCGCCGGCCCGGCGGCGGGCGGCCGCGGGGCGCATGCCCAGGTTGTGCAGCAGCGGCAGTGACACCGAGGACCCGATGCTGCGCCGCGGGTTCAGCGACGACCCGGTGTCCTGGAACACCACCTGCACCTCGCGCCGGTAGCGCCGCCACTGGGCCCGGGTCATCCGGGAGATGTCCACGCCCTCGAACTCGATGCGGCCCGCGGTGGGTGCCAGCAGGTCCAGGAACATCCGGCCCAGGGTGCTCTTGCCCGAGCCGGACTCCCCCACCACGGCCACCGTCTCGGCCCGCCCCACGGCCAGCGAGACCCCGTCCACGGCCTGGAGTTTGCGGCGGCCGGAGGCACCGCGCACGGTGAACGTGCGGCTGACCTGCACCGCGGAGATCAGCGGCGCGGCGGCGGCGGGATCAGGCGCCATCGCGCACCTCCACGGGCTCCGGGCCGGCGCTCCACGCGGTGGCCAGCGCCGGCTCGTGGGTGCGCCAGCAGGCGGACCGGCCGCCGTCCACCTCGATCAGCGGTGGCTGCTCGGCCCGGCACTTGTCGATGGCGATCGGGCAGCGGGTGTTGAACCGGCAGCCGGTCGGCATGGCCCGCGGGTCCGGCACTGCGCCCGGGATGGCGAACAGGTCCTCCGGCCGGGCCGCCGGACTGAGCGTGCCCCGCAGCAGCCCGATGGTGTAGGGATGCCGGGGATCGGCGAACACCGGCCCGATGTCCCGGGTCTCGGCCACCCGCCCGGCGTACATCACGTACACCCGGTCGCACATCTCGGCCACCACGCCGAAGTCGTGCGTGATGAACAGGATGGACAGCCCCAGCCGGTCCCGCAGGTCCCGCAGCAGCGCCAGGATCTCCGCCTGCACCGTCACGTCCAGCGCGGTGGTCGGCTCGTCGGCGATCAGCAGATCCGGCTCCAGGGCCAGCGCCGCGGCGATCAGCACCCGCTGCCGCTGACCG
Source organism: Nakamurella sp. (assembly GCA_035708025.1). GTDB lineage: Bacteria > Actinomycetota > Actinomycetes > Mycobacteriales > Nakamurellaceae > Nakamurella. The sequence goes on from DASSTH010000258.1 coordinate 1,675, forward strand.
CCGGACAGCTCGTGCGGGTAGCGGCGCAGCAGTTGTTCGGGGTCCGGCAGGCCCATCTGCTCCAGCAGCCGCACCACGGCGGCCCGGTGGTCGCCGGCGACGCCGTGCGAGCGCAGCCCCTCGGCCACCTGCCGCCCGATGGTCATCAGCGGGTCGAGGTAGGTGGACGGGTCCTGGAAGATCATGCCGATGCGGGCGCCGCGCACGCCGCGCATGTCCTTGTTGGACATGGTGTCCAGCCGGCCGGCCCCCCACAGGGTGACCGAACCGCCGGCGATGGACACCGCACTCGTGGGGAACAGCCGCATGATCGCGGACGCCGTCATGGATTTGCCGCAGCCGGATTCCCCGACCAGGCCGACGATCTCCCCGGGCCGGACGCTCAGCGACACGCCGTCCACCAGCCGGACCGGCCCGTGCCGGCCGGCCGCCTGCACCACCAGGTCGGTGACCTCCAGCAGGGTGTCCATCAGCGGCCGTCCCGCAGCCGGGGGTTCAGCGCGTCGTTCAGCCCGTCGCCGACCAGGTTGAAGGCCAGCACCACCAGCGCGATGGCCACGCCGGGGAACACCGCCATCCACCACGCCTGGGTCAGGTACAGCTGGGCCTGCTGCAGCATGCCGCCCCAGGACACCAGGTTCGGGTCGCCCAGCCCGAAGAAGCTCAGCGCGGCGGCGATCAGGATGGCCCCGGCCACGTCCAGCGATCCGACCACGATCACCGAGGCCAGCACGTTGGGCAGGATCTCCCGCACGATGATGGCCCGCCGCGGCATCCCGGACACCCTCGCGGCGTCCACGAAGCCGGCCGACCGCAGGGTCTGGAACCCGGTGCGCACCACTCGGGCGGTCTGCGGCCAGGACAGGATGGCCAGCACGAAGATGACCTTGCTCAGGCCCGATCCGAACAGCGCGATGATGATCAGCGCCAGCACGAACCGGGGCAGGGTCTGGAAGAACTCCGAGATGCGCATCAGCACCGAGTCCACCCAGCCGCCGAAGTAGCCGGCGGTGGCGCCCACGATGATGCCGATCACGGTGCCGGCGATGGCCACCGAGAAGCCGATCAGCAGCGACACCCGGGACCCGTTGACCAGCTGGGAGTACACGTCCCGGCCGAGGTTGTCGGTGCCCAGGAAGTGGCCGTCGGTCAGCGGCGGGGCCAGCGCCAGCGAACTGCCGGAGAACGGATCGCTGGCCTGGATCAGCGGCGCGATGATGGCCAGCACCACCATCGCCACGATGAACGCCAGGGCCACCAAGGCGGCCTTGGAGCGGGTGAACCGGTACCAGAACTCGCCGAACGAGTTGGGCCGGCCGACACCGGTGGCCTCGGCGGCCGGCATCGCCACCGGATCTGCGATTGTCATGCCCCCTGCCCCACTCTCGGATCGATGATGGCGTGCACGATGTCGGTGATCAGGTTCGCCAGCACGATCGTCACCGATATCAGCAGCAGGATGCCCACCAGCACCGGATAGTCCCGCGCGCCGATCGACTCGTACATCAGCCGGCCGATGCCGGGCCAGGAGAACACCGTCTCGATCGTCACCGATCCGGCCAGGATGTAGCCGAAGTTGTAGCCGACGATAGTCACCACAGGCGGGGCGGCGTTCTTCAGCGTGTGCCGCCACAGGATGCCGCCCTCGGACAACCCGCGGGACCGGGCGGCGGTGACGAAGTCCGCGCCGGCCACCTCCAGCAGGTTGGCCCTGGTCATCCGGGCGATGATCGCCACGTACCGGAAGGACAGCGCGACCGCGGGCAGCACCAGGAAGTTCAGCGTGGAGAAGAACCCGGTGTCGCCCTCCCGGATGGAGAACGCCCCACTGGCCGGCAGCCACCCCAGCTTCACCGCGAACAGCAGGATGAGTAGCTGCCCGAGCCAGAACTCCGGCACCGAGAAGCCCACCAGGCTCACCGTCTGGGTGGTGGTGTCCAGCGCCCGGCCGCGGAACTTGGCGCCGATCACGCCCAGGATGACCCCGACGATGGTGGCCAGCACCAGTGCGGTGATGGTGAGCTTGGCGGTGGCGCCGACCCGTTCCAGGATCAGCGGCAACACGTCCTGGTGGTGCGAGTACGAGGTGCCCAGGTTGCCGCGGAACAGCTGCTCGATGTAGATCCACAGCTGTTGCAGCACCGGCTTGTCCAGCCCGAACTGCTCGCGGATCTGCTGCACGTACTCGGCCGGCACTGGGTAGTCGCCGACCAGCACCGTCACCGGGTCGCCCGGGGCGAGCTGGATCAGCAGGAAGTTGACCACCACCACCCCGAGCAGGAGCGGCAGCGCGTACGCGATCCGCCTGGCCGCGAACCGCAGCATCCACATGCCACGCACTGCCGCTCCTTCCCGGTCGTGTCCGATCGACGCGCGACTACTTCTGCGCGATCGAGACCTTGCCCCACTGGTCGTCCGGGTTCTGCCCGGCGTACAGGCCGGACAGCCGCTTGCTGTAGGCGTCCGCCTGCTGCTCGTCGAACAGGATGAGGGTCGGCAGGTCCTCGTTGAGGATCTGCTGCGCCTGGTAGTAGTAGTCGGACCGCTTGTCCTGGTCGGACACCTCACCGGCCTTGGTCAGCAGTTCGTCCACCTTCGGGTTGGAGTAGCCGGTGGCGTTGACGTTGGGGTCGGTGCCCTCGTTGGACACGTACAGCCGGTGGTAACCGATCGCCGGGTCGCCGCTGGAGGTGAAGGACTGGATGGCCAGGTCGAAGTCCCGCTTGGCGTAGACGTTCTCCTTGAACACCGCGGTCTCCATCGGCTGCAGGGTGACGTCGATGCCGACCTGCTTCAGGTTGTCCTTGATGATCTCCGCGGCGGCACTGAACTTGGCATTCTGCGCGTAGTAGGTCAGCCGCAGGGTGGTGCCCTCCGGTACGCCGGCGTCGGCCAGCATCTGCTTGGCCTTGCCCGGGTCCATCGGGTACAGCTTGTCGTAGGACACGCTCTCGTCGTACGCCCACGGGAAGCCGTTTCCGAAGGACCCCTTGCCCGGCACCGCCAGCCCGGCGACCGCCTGCTGCACGATCCGGTCGCGGTCCACCGCCATCGCGATCGCCTGCCGGACCTTCTTGTCGGCCAGGTACTTGTTCTTCTCGTTCATCGCCATGAAGTCCAGCGCCGGGATGGCGGACTGGGTGCGCAC
>DASSTH010000259.1:0-10248 GCA_035708025.1 Nakamurella sp.
GCATCGTCGCCGTTGGCTTGGTCGGACACTGCCGCATCGTCGCCGTTGGCTTGGTCGGACACTGCCGCATCGTCGCCGTTGGCTTGGTCGGACACTCCGGCCCGGTTACGGTCGATGCCGTCGGTCAGGGGAAATCCGTCACCGGCGATGCCGTCGGTCAGGGGAAATCCGTCACCGGCGATGCCGTCGGTCAGGGGAAATCCGTCACCGTTGACGCCGTCGGCCAGGGGAGTTGCGTCACCGCCCGTTGCGTCGGCGTCCCGGACACCGCTGCTCATCGGCGGTGGTCCGGACCTGCCCGAGCCTCGTGAAGTCCTCATGCGTTCATCCTGCGCCGGACCACCGACATCACTGGACGACCGGACCGAGTTGGAGGGGACACCGCACGTCGCGGACGCCCTGGCCACCCCCGCTACGCTGCTGCCATGCTGCTGTCCGACCGCGACCTGCTGGCCGAGATCGACGCCGGCCGGTTGGGCATCGACCCGTTCGACAAGACCCTGGTGCAGCCGTCCAGCATCGACGTGCGTCTGGACCGGTTCTTCCGGGTGTTCAACAACGGCAAGTACACGCACATCGACCCCGCGATCCAACAGGACGAGCTGACCAGCCTGGTCGAGGTCGACGGCGCCGGCACCGATCCGTTCGTGCTGCATCCGGGCGAGTTCGTGCTCAGCTCGACCTTCGAGATGGTGACGTTGCCCGACACCCTGGCCGGAAGGCTGGAAGGCAAGAGCAGCCTGGGCCGGCTGGGCCTGTTGACGCACTCCACCGCTGGATTCATCGACCCGGGCTTCTCCGGCCACATCACACTCGAACTGTCCAACGTGGCGAACCTGCCGATCACCTTGTGGCCGGGCATGAAGATCGGCCAGCTGTGCCTGTTCCGGCTCACCTCGCCGTCGCTGCACCCGTATGGCGCCACGCAGTACGGCTCTCGATACCAGGGGCAGCGCGGGCCGACCCCGTCCCGGTCGTACCTGAACTTCCGCCGGGACGACGTGCGGCGCTAGATCACCGGCCGGCACCGTCGACCACCGAGCGGCGCGGTCGTCCGGGGGACCTCGGACAATGAGCCGGACCGCCGTTCAGCGGCGCCGGTGGGCCTCGATGGCTGTGCCGGTCGCGGCGGCCGCCAGTAGCGCAACCGGTCCGGGGACCAGCAGCAGCAGGGATGCGGTGATCCCGACGCAGGCCCAGAGCCCCAGTCCGGCCAGGCAACCGGTCGCCACGAACCCGACCGGTCGCAGCAGCACCAGGGCCAGCGCGGTGCGCCACAGCGCGATGCCGCGCAAGCCAGGGTCCCGGGATCGCAGGTGTAGCACCGCGAGCAGCCCGAGCAGCGCCGTCAGCGCGGCCGCGCCGCTCACCGCCACCGACGGAAGCAACAGGGTGCTGCCGGTGCGTTGCCACGCAAACAGCGCGACCTGGAACAGCGCCGCGAGCAGGGCGGGGAACAGGCAGGCGCCGATCCCGAAGGCGCCGAACCGGCGCACCGACGCCACCCAGTCGCGCACTCCTGCCGATCCCTCCTCAGCGACCCGCTGCACGACCGACGCCAGCGCGGCCGCGAACGGCCCGATCAGCACTGCGGCCAGGAGCGTCGACACCGGCGAGATGCCCGCCGCCAACAGGACCGTCAACGCGCCGGCAGCGCAGATCGCGACACTGCCCACGGCCAGTGCCGGCAGGGCCGGCCACGCTCCGCGAAGCACTCGGCGCAGCAGAGCATCCTCCGCAGCGGCAGTGCCGGCCTGAGCGCCGGCCGGTGTTGCCACGACCGGCGTCACCGTCTCGCGGCGCTCCGTCGCCGTGCCGAACGGCGTCACCGTCCCGCGGCGCTCTGCCACGGTCCCGCGGCGCTCCGACACCGTGCCGGATGCCTCCGTCACCGTGGCGGCCGCCTTGGTCGCCGTGCCGCCGCACCCCGTCAGCGTCATGTCAGCCACGAATGCCCGCCGAGGCGATGCTGGCGACGAACGCCCGCTGGAACACCAGGAATACCACCAGAACCGGGATCACCACGGCGGTGATCGCCGCGAACACCACCACCGACGAGCCGCCCTGGCCGGCCTGCAGCGACACCAAACCAATCGGCAAGGTCATGTTCTCCGGGGAGGACAAGAAGATCAACGGCCCGAAGTAGTTGTTCCACGACGCCTCGAACGCCAGGATCGTCATCGCCGCGATCGCCGGTCCGGACAGCGGCACGATCACCCGGAACAGGATCCACAGGTGTCCGGCGCCGTCCATCCGGGCTGCTTCGTCCAGGTCCCGCGGGATGGTCGAGAAGTACTGGCGGAAGAAGAATATCGCGAAGACGTTGATCAACGCCGGCAACCAGAGCGCGGCCAGGTGGTCGACCAGGTGCAGGTGCCGCATCAGGATGAACACCGGGATCACCGTCATCTGCACCGGCACCATCAGCGCCGACAGCATCACCAGGAAGACCCCCTGCCGGCCGCGGAATTCCAACCGGGAGAACGCGTACGCGGCGAGCACGCTGGTCACCATGGACCCCGCGGTGGAGATCACCGCGACGATCAGGCTGTTCAGGGCCATCCGGCCGAACGGGATGAGGTCCTCGATGCCCTTGAAGTTGTCCAGCGTGAACGGCTTCGGAAGCCAGTTGGGTGGGATGTCGAATGCGGACAACTCGTCGGTCAGGCTCTCCACCACCAGCCAGACCAGCGGTGCCAACATCAGCACCCCGAACACGAACAACAGCAGCGCGACCACGATGCGGCCGGGACTGGTGAGGTACCGGCGCACCCGTGACCGCGGCCGGGCCGGCTGGGGGGCCGTCGCCGCCAACGCGCGTCCCGCCATGTCGGCGCCGGTGGTCGCCGTTCCCGGGGTGCTCATGCCTGGTGCACCCATCGCCGGGAACCCCAGAACTGCAACAGCGTGACGATCATCATCACCGCGAACACCAGCAGCGACACCGCGGAGGCATAGCCCACCTGAAAGGCATTGAATCCCTGCCGGTACAGGTACATCACGATGCTGATGGTGGAGTTGTCCGGGCCGCCGTCCGGCGTGATGATCTGGATCGGGTCGAAGATCTGGAACGCGCCGATGAAGGTGATGACCGCGGCGAAGAAGATGGTGGGCGACATCATCGGCAGCGTGACGTTCCACAGGACCTGCCGGGAGTTGGCGCCGTCGCTGCGGGCCGCCTCGATCAACTGCCTGGGAACCGTCTGCAGGCCGGCCAGCATGATGACGAAGGTGAAACCGATGGTGTGCCAGAAATCTATCCCGATGATCGCCGGCAGCGCCCAGTGCGGGTCGATGAACCACGCCGGTGACGTGATGCCGATCTTGCCCAGGTAGTAGGTGAAGATGCCGAAAGTCGGGTCCAGCACGTACTTCCACAGCAGCGCGACTGCCGCCCAGGAGATCACGAACGGGAAGAACAGCGAGGTCCGCACGAAGTAGGACAGCACCCGGTTCCGCAGGCTGTTGACGCCGAGGGCCAGCAGGAAGCCGCCGATCAGGTGCGTGACGACGGAGGCGAACGCGAAGATGAAGGTGTTGCCCAGCGCCTTGTACACCAGCGGATCGCGCAGCAGCTTGCCGAAGTTGTCCAGCCCGGTGAAGTGCGCCGGAGTCAACATGTCCCAGCTGAACAGGCTCAGCGCGATGGCCGCCAGGAACGGGCCGAGCACGAACACCAGGAACAGCAGCAGCGCCGGGCTGAGGAACAGCCAGCCGGCGACGGCCGTGCGCCGCCGGCCCGGCGGACGGCTGCCCAAGGGGGCGGCCCCCACCGGACCGGCGGTGTGGACGGCAATGGTCACAGCAGCGGCTTCAGCTGGCTGTCGGCGTTGTCGAACGCCTGCTGCACCGACGAGGTGCCGAGGATGGCCGCCTGCCATGCCTTGGTGATCACGTTCTGCACCTCGGTGCCACGGGCCGGTGACGGGATCGGCGTGGCATAAGTGATCGCCTTCATCAGATTCTCGGTGCCCTTCGGAGCGTCGTCGGTGAACACCGAACTGCTGGCCACCGAATTGCGGGCCGGCACGTTGGTGCCACCCACCTGGGCGTAGAACTTGGAGGCGTCCGGCGACATGATCCACTTCAGGAACGCCCAAGCCGCTTCCTTGTTCTGCGAGGCCTTCATGATGGGCCAACCGTCCCAGCCCGCCGGCGATCCCGGCTTGGTCTGCATGGGCCACGGCACGATCTGCGTCTTGTCCACCATCTTCAGCCGGCGGATGTCCAGCGTCGGCCACCGGCCGCCCCCGAGGGTGGCCAGCTTGCCCTTCTGGTACTGCGATGCGGCGTCGAACGCCCCACCCGGTTTGGGCGACAGTCCGGCGTCCAACATCTTCTTCACGAAGGTGGCGGCCGCCACGGCTTCCGGCGTGCCCAGCGTCGGGTTCTTCCAGTCCGCGTCCAGCGTGCTCGCCCCGTTGGTGAGCAGCCACGGCATGATGTCCACGAAGGGGAAACCGTAGCCGATGCCCAGCATGAAGGCGCCGGTCTTGTCCTTGATCTGCTGGCCGGCGGCGAAGAAGTCGTCCCAGGACCAGGTGTCCGCCGGCAGGTCGACGCCGGCCTGACTGAACACGTCGGTGTTGCAGTACATGCACACGGTGTTGTAGCCGCCGGGGATGAAATAGGTTTTGCCGTCGGGGGATCCGTACTTCGCGCTCCACTCCTTCAGGTGCGGGTCGATGTCGTTGTAGTAGTCGTCGACGACGGCCTTGTCCCGCGCGATGAAGTCGTCCAGCGGCTCGAGCACGCCCTTGGACGACATCAACAGCTGGCCCTCGGTGGCGACGTCGACGATGTCGAAGACCTTGCCACCGGCGATCTGCGTGGAGATGGTGCTGGCGAACGTGCCCCAGTCGCCGGCGGCGATGCCGGTCGCCTTGACCTGAACCTTCGGATAGGTCTTGTTGAACTCGTCGAACAGCGCCTGGAAGGCCTTCTGCTGGGTGGCATCGCCCAGGTAGGCCATGACGAGGGTGCCGGACACGTCCTCCGGTGCCGGAGAACTGCCACCGCCGGAGGAACTGCCGCCCGCGCCGCCGGACGCACCGGCGGAGGAACTGCCGCCGGCGCTGGCGGATCCGCCTGCGGCGCTACTGCCGGTGGCCCCGCCGGCGGTGCTGGACGCTGCGGTATTCCCCGCGGCACTGGAACTGGTGTTGCCACCGGAGGAGCTGCTGCAGGCCGCGGCCAGCCCGCCGATGGGCACCGCCGCGGCCGCGGCGCCGAACAGCCGCAGGGCGGACCGGCGGTTCAGCGGGTTGTGCGGGCCTGAGGTCGACGGCTCCGGAACTGATGTGCCTTCGATGGGTTCCACTGGTGTTCCTTTCGATCGTGGCGAGCGGTGCGGATGGATGAGTCGAACAGTGGGCGATCGCGGTGCCGGTGGGTGGTGGGCGGCCCGCAGCCCCGGAAGCGGGTGCCGGTCATCCCTTGACCAACTCCGCCCGATACCAGAACACGTTGTAGGGATCCCATTCCGACACGGTGAAGTAGATGGTGCGGCCGCCGTCGGCGGTGTACTGCGGCAGCATGTACGGCGCATAGACGCCTGGCACATCGGCCGCGGAGACGAGCGTCACCGGGTCGCTCCAAGGGCCCCAGGGCTGCGGAGCGGCGCGCAGATCGGCACCGTCACCGGCGCCATCGGTATAGCTCATCAGCCAGCGACCCAGGTAGTCGTTCCAGACCACCGACAATTCGCCCACCGTGGAGTTGACGATCACGGTGGCATCGGACATCGCACTGCTCCAGCGGGGTGTTCCGTGCGCGTCCAGGCCGGCGAAATACCGGTAGGCGTCCGCATCCTCCACATGCCGCGAATCGACCTTCATCAGGCAGACGCCGCCGAACCGGCCGGCCGGCACCGACCAGAAGTACAGGTCCGATCCCACGCGCGCGACGCTGACCTGGATGAAGTTGGAGTCCCCCGGCCAGCGCGGGGATTCCAGCGGGATCCAGGTCTCCCCATGGTCGGTGGAGCGAGCCAGGCCGGCATAGTTCGCTTCCCACTCCCCGGGGTCTCCCCAGTGCCGCACGGACATGTAGGCGAGGTACATGGCGTCGCCCGCCGCGAAGCCGTAGGTCGGGATGATCGTCATCTCGGCGTTGTCGATCCGCTGGGCCCGAATCAGTTCTTCGGCCGCACCGGTGTCGTCGGTCACGTAACCGTCGAACGTGATGCCGTCGGACGGGTCGGTGTCGGTGGAGTAGGCCAGCGTGTTCGAGCGCCACTCGCCGCCTCCGCCACCCGTCATGCCCGGCTCGCGGGTGCCGAAGGTGTCTCCGAAGACGAACCAGGTGCGACCGTCCGCGACGAACATCGACCCGAGGTCCTGGCCGGCCACCTGGTATCGGTCGGTGTGGTTGATGGAGTCCGGCCCGGTGAGCTGCGCGACCTTGGTCACGTCGCGCACCCCGGCCAGCGCCGACGGCCGGCGTCCGGTGGTGCTCGGCGGATTGGCCGGTGACGAGAAGGTCGGTGACGAGAAGGTCGGTGACGGCGCCGTCGACGTGTCGGCGCCGACTGCGCTAGATCCCGCCCCGGCGGCGCCGGAGCAGCCAACCGCCAGGAACAGACCGGCTGCGGTCACCGCGATCGCCGCCCGGCGCGCGCCACGGCCGGTCACCGCGGTCCGGGGCCGCCAACCGGCCACGCCGACCGCCCGCGGGTAGGTGCCGGTTCGGCGCCGAAGCGCCGCGGTGTGGGTCGCACCGTCATTCGGTACTCCGCATCTGCTCGTCGGGCGGGAGACCACCCGGGCGTCCTGCTGGTGTCACGAGTTGTTGGCCGGCCTGCTGAGATAACGATTACCGAGGTAACGATTTCTCGCAGTGTGGTCCCCTCGGCCAGGTCTGTCAAGAGGGATCACGCGCCACCGGGGACGATGTCGACATTGCCGCCGACGGTGCCCGGCGGCTCCGCCCGGCGGCGCCACACCCGCGAACGGGTGGGGCTTGCGTAATCGGTTTCTCGCTCGTACTGTGCATCCGCAAGGCTTGTCGCCGACGGCCGTCACCACCCCTTCGACGGGAGATCGACGTGCACCACGATCCGGGAGCCGGGCGGGGCACCGCCGGTCCCGAGGTGGTGCTCGGCGTGGACATCGGTACCACCAGTAGCAAGGGCGTGCTGGTCTCCGTCGATGGGCTGGTGCTGGGCACCGCGGTGCGCGAACACCGGGTGCTGCGGCCCGCGGTCGGACAGGTCGAGATGTCCGCGAGCACCTGGTGGGACGAGTTCTGTGCCATCAGCCGCGAGCTGCTGGCCGGGGTGCCCGCCGCGGTGGTGGTGGCCGTTGGCGTCAGCGGAATGGGCCCGTGCGTCCTGCTGACCGGCGAAGACGGCGATCCAGTCCGCCCCGCGATCCTGTACGGGGTGGACATGCGGGCGACGGCGCAGATAGCGGAACTCACCGACCGCTACACCGAACAAGCGATCCGGGCGCGCGGTGGATCGGCGCTGTCCACCCAGGCCGTCGGCCCGAAGCTGGCCTGGGTCGCCCAACACGAGCCGGAGGTGTTCGCCCGGGCGCGACGGCTGTTCATGCCGAGCTCGTATCTGGTGTACCGGTTGACCGGCGAGTACGTGCTCGATCACCACTCGGCAAGCCAGTCCGATCCGCTGTACGACATGGCATCAGGCAGCTGGTACCAGCCCTGGTGGTCCGACCTCGCAGGCGCCATCGCACCGCCGCCGCTGCGCTGGCCGGGCGACGTGGCGGGCACCGTCACCGACCAGGCGGCCCAACTGACCGGGCTGCCGCCCGGCACGCCGGTGGTGACCGGCACCGTCGATGCCTGGGCCGAGGCATTGAGCGCCGGTGCCCACCGGGTCGGCGATCTGATGCTGATGTACGGCACCACGATGTTCCTGGTCGACACGGTGGCACGGATGGTCACGGCGCCGACCCTGTGGAGCACCGTGGGGGTGGAACCCGGAACCCATTGCCTGGCCGGCGGCATGGCCACATCCGGGGCCATCACCTTTTGGCTGGACGGGGTATTCGGCAGGCCAGGCTTCGAGGCTCTCCTCGCCGAGGCGCAGCAGTCCCCTCCGGGGTCCAACGGATTGCTGCTGTTGCCGTACTTCGCCGGTGAACGGACGCCGATCGCCGACCCGGACGCCCGGGGCGTCGTCGCCGGGCTCACCCTCTCCCACACCAGGGGCGACCTCTACCGTGCGGCGCTGGAGGGCACGGCCTTCGGGGTCCGGCACAACATCGAGGCGATACTGGCCGCCGGCGGAAGTGTCCAGCGGGTGGTCGCCGTGGGCGGTGGCACCAAGGGCGGCCTCTGGGCGCAGATCGTCTCCGACGTCACGGGATTGCCGCAGCAGCTGCCACGGCACACGGTGGGCGCGAGCTACGGCATGGCGCAACTCGCGGCGCGCTCGCAGGGCCCGGTGACCATCGACGACTGGAACCCGATCGAGCACACCGTGCAGCCCGACCCGGCCGTCCGTGACCTGTTCGATGCCCGCTACGCCGACTACCTGAGCCTGTATCCGGCGACCTCCGACATCGTGCACCACCTGGCCGCCCAGCAACGACGGGACGGTTCTGCTTGATCGACGAAAGGCCATCTCCATGAGCGACTATCGCTTTCCGCGGGCACTCCCCGTCCCGCAGGCTGCCGACCGCACCGTCTACTACGTGGTGTCGGGGGACCTGCGGCCGGCGGCGAACACCACCTGCTGGCCGACCCAGCAGCGGCTGGAGGAGAACGTTCGCCGGGCGGTGACCTCGCTGGGCTGGGACCTGGTGCGCTGCCACGAGGTCGATCCGGTGAAGGGGCACGGCTTCATCGACAGCCAGCGCCGGGGCATCGAGGTGTTCAGGACCATCCCGCCGGACGCCCCGCTGCTGGTGGTCGAGGCGGTCTGGCAGTACAGCCACCACGTGCTGGCCGGGTTGCGCGCGCATCGCGGGCCGATCATGGTGGTCGCCAACTGGGACGGCGAGTTCCCCGGTCTGGTGGGGCTGCTGAACCTGACCGCCAGCATGACCAAGGCCGGCATCCCGTACTCCAGCCTGTGGAGCGAGGACTTCACCGACAGCTGGGCGGTGGACGGGCTCAAGACCTGGTTGGAGACCGGGCGCCTGGTCCACGACCTGAGCCATGTGCGCGATCTGCCCGGGCTGGACGAGTCGTCCGACGAGGTCGTCCTGGGCCGGGCGCTGGCCAGACAACTGCGCACCGAGCGGGCGATCGCCGGCGTGTTCGACGAGGGCTGCATGGGCATGTACAACGCCATCTTCGATGACGAACTGCTCAACCCGCTGGGCATCTACAAGGAACGGTTGTCGCAGAGCGCGCTGGTCGCGGAAATGAAGCGCGTGGACGATGGCGAGGCGCGAGATGCCTTGCGCTGGTTGACCGATGCCGGCATGCGGTTCGAGTTCGGCAACGATGAGGCCACCGAGCTGACCGAGGCCCAGGTAATCAGCCAGTTGAAGATGTACATCGCGGCACTGCGCATCGCCGACGACTTCGGGCTGGACGCGGTCGGCATCCAGTACCAGCAGGGCCTGAAGGACACCGTGCCGGCCAGCGACCTGGCCGAGGGCCTGCTGAACAACGTCGAACGCCCGCCGGTGCGCAGCCGGGACGGTTCCCGCGAGTTGTACGCCGGCCGCCCGCTGCCGCACTTCAACGAGGTGGACGAGGGCGTCGCCGTGGATGCGCTGGCCACCAACCGGGTGTGGACCGCCATGGGCCTGGACCCGGCCACCACGCTGCACGACGTGCGGTGGGGGGAGGACTACGACGGGGAGTTCGTCTGGACCTTCATGATCTCCGGGTCGGTGCCCGCCTCGCACAATGGCGGCTACCCGAACAGCTACGGCAGGCGCCAGCCGCCGATGTTCTTTCCGCTCGGCGGATCCACGCTGTCCGGATGCTCCAAGCCGGGCGAGATCGTCTGGTCGCGGGTGTACATCGAGGGCGGGCGGCTGCACCTGGACATCGGCCGCGGGCACGTCGCGACGCTGCCGGAGGAGGAGACGCAGCGCCGGCTCAAGCTCACCAATCCCGAGTGGCCGATCATGCACGCGGTGCTGCACGGGGTGTCCCGGAACCAGTTGATGGCGCAGCACAAGGCGAACCATGCCCAGGTGGTGTACGCACCGGACGCCGACGCCGCCGATCGCGCGCTGACCGCCAAGGCGGCATTCTTCGAGGAGTTGGGAGTGACGGTGCACCTGTGCGGTGACGTCGATCTGGTGGGCTCGGCCACCAGCCCGG
>DASSTH010000260.1:0-2574 GCA_035708025.1 Nakamurella sp.
CTGCTGGTGGCCGCCGACCTGCAACGACCCAATGCGGTGACGCAGCTGCAGGTGGTGGGCCAGCAAGCGGGGGTGACGGTGTTCGCGCCGGAGCCCGGCAACGGGGTCGGCGATCCGGTGGCGGTGTCCCGGGACGGGGTCGCCGAGGCCCGCGCGCGCATGCACGACGTGGTGATCGTGGACACCGCCGGACGGCTCGGTGTGGACGCCGAGATGATGGCCCAGGCCGCCGCCATCCGGGACGCGGTGCAGCCCGACGAGACGCTGTTCGTGCTGGACGCGATGATCGGCCAGGACGCGGTGACCACGGCCGAGGCGTTCCGCGACGGGGTCGGCTTCACCGGGGTGGTGCTGACCAAGCTGGACGGCGACGCCCGCGGTGGTGCGGCGCTGTCGGTGCGGCAGATCACCGGGGTGCCGATCCTGTTCGCCTCGACCGGCGAGAAGCTGGCCGACTTCGACACCTTCCACCCGGACCGGATGGCCTCCCGGATCCTCGGCATGGGCGACATGCTCACGCTGATCGAGCAGGCCGAGCAGCACTTCGAGGCCGAGCAGGCCGAGGAGATGGCCAGCCGGATGATGTCCAACGAGTTCTCGTTGGACGACTTCCTGCAGCAGATGATGATGATCCGCAAGATGGGGCCGCTGCAGGGCATCCTCGGCATGCTGCCGGGCGCGGGTCAGATCAAGGACGCGCTGGCCGGGGTGGACGACCGGGACATCGACCGCACGGCGGCGATCATCCGCTCCATGACGCCGGAGGAGCGCACCAATCCGAAGATCATCAACGCGTCCCGGCGGCAACGCATCGCGAAGGGTTCCGGGTCCACCGTCTCCCAGGTGAACGCGCTGGTCGACCGGTTCTTCGAGGCGCGCAAGATGATGAGCTCGATGGCCGGCCGGTTCGGCTTCCCGGGAGCGCGCAAGGCGACCAAGTCCAGCAAGGGGCGCAAGGGCAAGAAGGGCAAGGCCGGGCGCGGGCCCACACCGCCGAAGATGCGCGGCCTGCCGCCGGGCATGGCTGGGATGCCCGGGATGCCGGGCGCTCCGGGCGGTCCTGGTGGAGCACCGGGTGGTGCTGCCGGCATGCCGGGCGGTTTCCCGGGCCTGGACCAGCTGCCGCCCGGATTCGACCTGAGCAAGATCAAGCTGCCGAAGAAGTAGTACCTGCCGGGGCCGGCCGGGGTGGGCGCGCACCGAAAACTCGCAACTCGATCGACGCCGCTGCGCGTTTGTGCAGGTGGGCTCAAACAACTCTGCAACGAGTTGCGATTTTTTGGAGCCGTCAGGTCCCGCCGGTGCCTCGTCACGCCGAATATGCGTCACCGTTCAGGCGCTTGCGGCGCGGTTGTGACTCGGTCGCCGGGGGTGCGTCACCGTCAGAACTCGGGGCGCACCGCCAGCCTTGCGCCCGCCCGAGCCCTGCTTCTGCCGTCATCGCCAGGGCTCGGCGGATGGTCCGGACGACCATGGCGGGTTCCTCGGTGAGCATGCGCCAGGTGAAGTGCAGTACCAGCCGGCCGGCCAGCAATAGCTCGTTCCCGCGCCGCCGGTCGCTCTCGAACTGCCCGTCTCCATGGAACTCGCGGCTGTCGATTTCGATGGCGACCGGGCTGTCGCGGAAGGCGATGTCCAGGTAATAGACCCCGCCCGGGCTATCGACACGGACGTTGGCGCGCCAGCCCGTGATGCCCGCCTCCCGCAGCACGCGGTGGGCCAGTCGCTCGGCAGCCGACCACGGCTCGTCCCGGGAGTCGAGGAGGATCAGGCGACGATCGTGGTTCCCGCGTCGGCCCGGGGTGCGGTCGAACACCTCCCGCATCTCGGCGAGCGTGGTCATGCGACTGCGCAGGGCCCTGTCGATGCCGTCACCTCCGCGATGCGGGACCTGATCGAGCGCCGTCAGCGCCGGGACGGTGAACCGGAGTCCGGCCCGTTCCATCACCAGGTCATGCGGGATCGAGCGGGTGATGAAACGGAATCCGGGGCGCTGCACCGTGCTGCGCCGGCCAGCCACCCAGACGACGTCGGGCTCCAACTCGGGCCAGTAGCTCAAGCCTGCTGCTGCGTCACCGACGATGACGGCGGCCGCGTCGAACAGGCAGGCCGCGGCGGCCCGGATCTCCCAGTCCTCAGCCAGGTGCGGCACGGTGTAGACGCCTGGCAGCAGTGCCGTGATCTCCCCGCGGCGGCACAAGAAGGACAGCCGCTCGGCCAGTTCCGGATGCTGGCGGCGAGCGACCAGCGGAGTTCCGGACATCGCTCGTGTCACAGCCCAGTCCACGGCAAAAGGATCGCCGATTCCGCGGTGTCGCCGCTGGGGCCGGCCGCCGAATGTGGATAACTCCGGGTTCTGCCGAGCGGCACCCGGGATGTGGTACTCGTTCTGCTGAGCAGCCCCGGGCGTCGCAGAGGCTCCGAGAAGTCGCAACTCGATTCAAGTCTGTAACGCGTTTGCCCAGGTGGCGCCCGCGGCGGGGCGAACGAGTTGCGACTTCTCGGAGCCTCGACGGTGGAGGCGCTCGCCGGAACGCTCATCCACGCTGCCAGGATGGGGTGATGGCCGGCAAC
>DASSTH010000261.1:0-6946 GCA_035708025.1 Nakamurella sp.
TTGCTGATCGCGGTGGGCGAGGACCCGGACCGGGAGGGCCTGCGGGCCACGCCCGCACGGGTGGCCCGCGCGCTCGCCGAACAGTTCTGTGGCCTGCACACCGACCCGGATGTGGTGCTGGAGACGTCGTTCGACGAGAACCACGCCGAGATGGTGCTGCTGCGCGACATCGACCTGTACTCGACCTGTGAGCACCACCTGGTGCCGTTCTTCGGCAAGGCCCATGTCGGCTACATCCCCGGGCGGGAGGGCCGGATCACCGGGCTGTCCAAGCTGGCCCGGCTGGTGGACGGCTACGCCCGCCGGCCCCAGGTGCAGGAACGGCTGACCACCCAGATCGCCGACGCGCTGGTGCGCGGGCTGGACCCGGCCGGGGTGATCGTGGTGATCGAGGCCGAGCACCTGTGCATGGCGATGCGCGGCATCCGCAAGCCCGGCGCCATCACCACGACCTCGGCGGTGCGCGGCATCTTCCAGTCCCAGGCGCGCACCCGGTCCGAGGCGATGAGCCTGATCACGGGCCGGTGAGGCCGGTGTTGCAGGGGTTCCGTGGCCGGTCGTGCGGCCGTTCCGTCACCGAGTTGCGTGTGTCGCTGAATGCCGGTGGTGCCGCGAACCGGGGATGGCGGGGACGGACATGACCGGCCCGACCGGGTTCCCGGTGTTCGGCCCCCGGCCGTGGGTGGTCGGGGTGCTGAACGTCACCCCCGATTCGTTCTCCGACGGTGGGCTGTGGGCGGACACCGACGCGGCCGTGGAGCACGGCCTGCAACTGGTCGCCGACGGCGCCGACATCGTGGACGTGGGCGGGGAATCCACCCGTCCCGGCGCGCACCGGGTGGACGCCGCGACCGAGCGCGCCAGGGTGCTGCCGGTGATCGGCCGGCTGAGCGCGCACGGGGTGGCCTGCTCGGTCGACACCACCCGGGCGGAGGTGGCCGAGGCGGCCATCGATGCCGGGGCGGTGATCGTCAACGACGTGTCCGGCGGTCTGGCCGAGCCCCGGATGGCCGCGGTGCTGGCCGCGGCCGGGGTGCCGTGGATCCTCATGCACTGGCGCGGGCCGAGTGACACCATGGACGAGCTGGCCCGCTACGACGACGTGGTCGCCGATGTGACCGGCGAACTGCTCGCCCGGGTGGACGCCGCACTGGCCGCCGGGGTGGACGAACGCAGCCTGATCATCGACCCGGGCCTCGGATTCGCCAAGAACGCCGCTCACAACTGGCAGCTGCTGGCCCGGCTGCCGGAGCTGGTCGGGCTGGGACTGCCGGTACTTGTGGGCACCTCGCGCAAGCGGTTCCTGGGCAGCCTGCTGGCCACCGACGCCACGCCGCGGCCGCCGTCCGGGCGGGACGTCGCCACGGCGGCCACCTCACTGCTGGCCGCACAGTGCGGTGTGTGGGGGGTACGGGTGCACGACGCCCGCGGAACCCGGGACGCCCTGTCCGTGCTGGGCGCGATGATGCCGTCCCGGCGCGACCGGACCGTGTCCGCCGGGCCGCTGGCCGATGCCTCGGCGGCCGCCGGGGTGCCGACCGGACGGCTGCGTCGACCCGTTCCGGCGGTGGTCGGTGGCTGACCGCATCACCCTGACCGGGCTGCGGGTGCGTGGCAACCACGGGGTGTTCGAGCACGAGAAGCGGGACGGCCAGGACTTCGTCACCGACATCACGCTCTGGCTGGATCTGACCGCCGCGGCCACCGGGGACGACCTGACGGCGACGGTGCACTACGGCGAGTTGGCCGAACTGGCCGCGGGCATCGTGGCCGGCCCGTCCCGGGACCTGATCGAAACCGTGGCCGCGGAGATCGCCGACGCCGTGATGGCCACCTGGCAGGTCTATGCGGTGGAGGTGACGATCCACAAACCGAGCGCGCCGATCCCGCTGTCCTTCGCGGATGTCTCGGTGACGGTCCGCCGGTCCATCACCGGGGGACGCGGCAAGGTGGCGGCGCGGCGGGCGCGCGGCCGGTGGGTCGAGGAGTTGCCCGGGCAGGGCGATGACTGACGCGATCGGATGGCCCGCCGGCCCGAGGATCATCGCCGAGGCCGGCCGGGTGGCGTCATGACGACCGCGGTGCTGTCCCTGGGGTCCAACCTGGGCGACCCCCGGGCCCAGCTTGCCGGCGCAATCCGCGGTCTCGGCACGGTCGTCCGTGCGGTGTCCTCGGTATACCGCACGCCGCCATGGGGTCCGGTGCCGCAGGACGACTTCCTGAATCTGGTGGTGATCGCCTCGGACCACACCGCAGATGCCCTGGAATGGTGGCGGCGCTGCCAGCAACTGGAGCGGGACGCCCGGCGGGAGCGCCTGGTGCGCTGGGGACCGCGCACCCTGGACGTGGACGTGGTGGCGGTGACGGAGCAGCGTGACGGACGGGCCACACCGGTGATCTCGGACGATCCGCGGCTGATCCTCCCGCACCCGCGGGCGGCGGAACGGGCCTTCGTGCTGCTGCCTTGGGCGGAGATCGACCCGACCGCCGAACTTCCCGGGCACGGGCCGGTGTCCGACCTGCTCGCCGGCCTGGACACCACCGGCATCCGGCGGGTCGGTCGTGTCACCGACTGAGCAGAACCGGTTGGGGCCCACCAGGATCCGTGATCTCCTGGTGGTGGGCGTGGTGGCCGCGGCGATCGCCTACGCGGTCACCCGGTTCAACTACACCGCGATCCCCAGGCTGCCCCGACTGGCCGGGGTCACCGCCGCCGTGATCGGGATCGGCGAGGCGATCGCCGGGGCGGGTATTCGCAGCCGCATCCGGGACAACGCCAGGACGGACGGCCGGCGGCCGGTGCGACCGCCGGTCCCTCCGCTGATGGCGGCCCGCGCCCTGCAAGTGGCCAAGGCGTCCGCACTGGCCGGCGCGGCGTTGAGCGGACTGTGGCTCGGCTTCGGGGCGTACGTGGTGCCGGACGCCGACCGGGTGGCGGCCGCCGGCGGGGACACCGTCACCGCGGTGATCGGCCTGGTGTGCGCCGGAGTGCTGCTGGCCGGGGCGCTGTTCCTGGAGAGTTGCTGCCGTAGACCGGATGACGGGCCACCGGGAGCCGCCCCCGGACGCTGAAGCGCAGGTCGGAACCGCCCCCGGTACCCTGCCGGGTATGGGTGAATCCGGGAGCCGGCGGTCGCGCGACTCCTTTCCCATCGTGTTGCGCATCCTGCTCGGGATCGGGTTTCTGATCGCGCTCGGCGCGACCGGGTTGGTGGTGTTCGCCGACGATGTGCGGATGTTGCGGCTGGCCGCCGTGCTCGCGCTCTGGGCGGCGCTGATCGCCGCATTCGCCGTCACCCGGTCCCGGCGTGACGCCAGGGCCGCCGCCATGCGGGAGAACGAGGCCCAGCTGGCCTACCAACTGGAGTTGCACCGAGAGGTGGCTGCGCGCCGCGAGTACGAGGCCGACCTGACCCGGCAGGTGGCCTCCGCACAGTCCGACCAGCTGGCCGAGTTGCGCGGTCAACTGGAGCGGCTGACGTCCGTGCTCACCTCGCTGGCGGACGGCGAGTTGACGGTGTCCCGGCTGACCCTGTCCGCCGAGTCGGCCCGGTTCCGCTCGCTCTCGGCGGCTGACGTCCCGGCACGGACACCGGCGGCCGTCGGCGGCGGCCGGTATCCGGCGGTGACGATCGAGTCGGACCGGCCGGACTCCGCCGAGCAGGAGGCACTTGCCGGGCAGATGCTGCGGGCCCAGGTCGCCGGGTCCGCCCCGGCCGGCGGCGCCGCGGTCGTCGAACGTGCCGGAGGCGATGACCCCGGATCGCCGGGCCCTGCGCAGGGCGCGGAATCCGTGCCCACGGAGCCGGTGTCGGAGGAGTTCGCCGGACCCGCGCCCACCGAGCCGGTGTCGGCCAAGCCCGCCCCACCCGTTCCGGCCGAATCCTCGCGTGCCGAGCAGGACTCCGGTGCGCCGCAGGAGACTGTGCCACGACCGCGGCCGGACCCGCCGGCGGCATCCTGGGCGCGCCGTCACCGGGCGAGCGCGGAAGCGGCCGGCTCGCGTAGCCCCGTCACCACCTCCGCCGAAGCCGGATCGCCTCCGCCCGCCGGCGCTGCGGATGCCGGTGGGCGAGACACCGGCTCGATGCCCGTCACCGACGCCGCCGCTGCCACGGAGTCGACAGGTACCGCCGATGGCTCGATTCCGGTCACCGACGCTGCCGCTGCCACGCAGGCGACGGGTACCGCCGATGGCTCGATTCCCGTCCCCGACGCTGCCGGTGCCGAGGAACCGACCGGTTCCACCGATGTGCCACCGCCCGTCACCGCCCCGGCGGAATCCACCGGTTCGGTCGACCTGCCGGTCCGAGACGGCGACGGTGACGAGGACACGCAACCGGGCGACCATGAATCGGGCGTGCCGCTGGCCCAACTGCTGGCCGCCTACGGGCTGTCCGGACGGTCCCGGCGCCGTCGGCAGGAATAGCCGTGTTCCGGCGCGGAGGCATGTCCGAGTACAACCGGGCGGGTCAGTAGGCTGTGCTGTCGTGACTGCTTCCGATCAGCCGACCCAGCATTCTGATGTCGACGACGTCCCGGAACAGATGCGCGTCCGGCTCGACAAGCGGGCCCGGTTACTGGCGGAGGGCCGGCAACCATATCCGGTCACGGTGGAACGCTCCGATACTCTCGCTGCAATCCGATCGCGTTTTCCCGATCTGCCGCCCGACACCGAAACGGATAGCGTGGTGGCCGTCACAGGCCGGGTCATATTTCTACGCAATTCCGGCAAGTTGTGCTTCGTCACCCTGCGTGAGGGAGGAGCGGGCGAAACCGGCACCGAACTCCAGGTGATGGTGTCGGTGGCGTCGGTCGGCGAGTCGGAACTGGCGGATTTCAAGGCGACCGTCGATCTGGGAGATCTGCTGGCGGTGCACGGCCGGGTCATCACCTCCCGGCGCGGGGAACTCTCGGTTCTGGCCGATTCCTGGCAGTTGGCGGCCAAGGCGGTCCGGCCGCTGCCGGTCGCGCACAAGCCGCTGTCCGAGGAAACCCGCGTGCGGCAGCGCTATGTCGACCTCATCGTGCGGCCACAGGCGCGTCGGACCGTGGAACTGCGGGCAGCGGTCAATCGCTCGCTGCGGGAAACCCTTACCCGGCAAGGCTTTCTCGAGGTCGAGACGCCGATGCTGCAGACCCAGGCGGGTGGTGCGACGGCCCGGCCGTTCGTCACCCACATGAATGCCATGGACATGGACCTGTACCTGCGCATCGCGCCGGAGTTGTATCTGAAGAGATGCCTGGTCGGTGGAATAGACCGGGTGTTCGAAATCAACAGGAACTTCCGGAACGAGGGTGTGGACTCGTCGCACTCGCCGGAGTTCGCGATGCTCGAGTGCTACCAGGCGTATACCGACTATTCCGGGATCGGTGAGTTGACCCGTCAGCTGGTGCAGAACGCGGCGGCGGCGGCCACCGGATCGACCACGGTGACGTTGGCGGACGGGACGGAGTTCGAACTCGGCGGCGAGTGGCCGTCGATCTCGTTGTATCCGGCGCTGTCCGAAGCCCTCGGCGAAGAGGTGGACGTCGACACCGGCATGGACCGCCTGGTGGCGCTCGCCGAGCGGCTGGGTGTTCCGGTGGCGCCGCATTACGGGCCCGGAAAGCTGGCCGAGGAGTTGTTCGAGGAGACGGTGGTTCACACGCTGGTCAATCCGACGTTCGTCCGCGACTTTCCCGCGGAGACGTCCCCGCTCACCCGGGCACACCGGGACCGCCCGGGACTCGCCGAGAAGTGGGACCTCTACATTCGTGGAATCGAAACCGCCACCGGATATTCCGAACTCACCGATCCGGTCGTGCAGCGGGAGCGGTTCGTCGAACAAGCCCGGTTCGCCAGTCTCGGTGATGCGGAAGCGATGAGCCTGGATGAGGATTTCCTGAGAGCGATGGAGTACGGCATGCCACCGGCCGGTGGTATGGGGATGGGGATCGACCGCTTGTTGATGGCGCTGACCGGTCTGGGGATCAGGGAAACCATCCTATTTCCGTTCGTGCGTCCCGACCAGTGACGCTCCATCGAAGAAAATTCCGCGTAAGTGACTGCTGTTGGTCACGGCGACGCTGATCATTGATATAGCATTGTGCTTGTTCATCAAACAAGGCCGCGCTGCCCTCGGGAGGACACTAATGGCCACAATGACCACCGTCACCATGGTCGACGACATCGATGGCTCTGCCGCCACCGAAACCGTCGCTTTCGGACTGGACGGGGCGTCGTACGAGATCGACCTGAACGACAAGAATGCCAAGAAGCTGCGCGATGCGGTGGCGAACTTCGTGGCGCACGCCAGGCGGATCGACGGCGGCCGGCGAAGCGGCGGATCACGCACCCGCTCCCCGCGCGGCGGCGGACGCTCGCGGGCCCGAACCAGCCCCGACCGCGAGCAGACGGCGGCCATCCGGGAGTGGGCACGAAGCCAGGGCTACGAGGTGTCCGACCGCGGCCGGCTGTCGGCGGCCATCGTGCAGGCCTTCGAAGAAGCACACTGACGCGACGCGGCTGGGCGCCCGCGCACACCGCGAGCACGCAGCCGCTTCGTCATCGACGGTCCCCGTCCCGGCATCGCCCGGGGTGGGGACCGTCGCGTATTCGGAAGCCGTACGCACTCCCACGGCGGCTCCACGGGGGCTTCACGGGGTCCAGCGGGCCCTGCGCGGCCACCGCCGTCCGCGGTGTTCGCCCTGGGCGTAGCGGAACGACTGGCGGAAGCCGCACGTGCTCGGCAGCGTTGGGTATGCGTGCGGGGTGAGGTGCGCAGCGCCCCGCATGCTCGCCGTCAACGGCCCGGCCCGACGGGTACCGCGCCTAGACTGAAGTGGTCCGACCGGGCGAAATGTACCGGCCGGGCGAGCAGGATCCGCCAGCGCGCACGCCCGTAAGGAGTGCACATGTTTGAACGATTTACCGACCGAGCCCGCCGGGTGGTCGTCCTGGCCC
>DASSTH010000262.1:0-8259 GCA_035708025.1 Nakamurella sp.
ACGGAGGCCTGCATGCGCTCGGACAGCGCCGTGGTCACCGGTTCCCGCAGCTGGCGTTCGATGGATTCGCGCACCAACTCCGACGGCGCGGCCAGCAAGACGGTGTTGGACACCCGGCCGATGGGCTGCGTCATGTCCAGCCAGGTGCGCTGCGCCTTGGTGAGATCGGGTGCCAGGGTGGCGATCACATCCCGCCACACGCCGGGCGAGACGTCCACGCCGTCCTCGGACAACCGGTCGCCTCCCCTTCTGGCTGTGCCGGACCGCTCGTCCGGGTGCCGCTCACCACCTGGCCGCTGCCGCCGCCACCACGTGACGGACCCGCTCGACCTCGACCGGGAGAACCGTGGTCGGGCTCTCCGCTCGGCCACCGATACTGCCCGGTGTTCGATTCTGCGCCATCCCGGCGGGCGGCGGCACCGGCCGCACGAACCATCCACAGGAGTTGTCCACATTCGGGACAACCTGGCCCGAGGCAGCACCGGACGGGCCGTTCGGCTCGCCTGGACCACCCCGAGTGTGAACGATTGTGTGACGGGACCGTGCGCCGGGGACGCTAACAACTTTCCTGCCCTTGCCACAAGGGCCCGACGAAGGCAAGGACGTTGATCGGCGTGTCGCGACCATCTGTGCCCGTGCTGGTTTGACCTGGACAGCCGGGCATCCGTACTCTGGAAGCACGCCCGTGTCCGCTGGGTCGTTGTGTGCTGTCCGCACCGGACAGGAACGACGGCTGGCGACGACACGCCCGGGCCCGGCGGGTCCACCGCCACCGGTCCGTGCCGCCGCAGGGCTGGCGGACGCACCAACCACGACAGCACCGGGCGGTCGCCTGCGACCGCCGCACCACGACTGGAGATACCGACCGTGAGCAAGCGCACCTTCCAGCCGAACAACCGTCGGCGCGCCAAGGTCCACGGCTTCCGGCTGCGCATGCGGACCCGCGCCGGACGCGCGATCCTGGCCGCGCGGCGCCGCAAGGGCCGCGCCTCGCTGTCCGCCTGAGCACCGCACCCGCCATGCTGCCCGCGGCGGCCCGGCTGCGAGCCGCGGACGACTTCGCCGCGGCGGTCCGCCGTGGTCGCCGCGGATCGTCGCCGACGCTGGTGGTCCATCTGTTGACCACCGACCGGGCCGGCGGCCCGCGCGCCGGATTCGTGGTATCCGGAAAGGTCGGTAACTCCGTCGTGCGTCACCGGGTGACCAGGCGGCTGCGCCCCCTGGTGCGGGCCCGGCTGTCCGCCCTGCCCGCCGGCACCGACCTGGTGGTGCGCGCCCTGCCCCCCGCGGCCGCCGCGAACAGCGCCACCCTGGCCGGCCACCTGGACTCGGCGGTCCGGTCCGCCGCCCGGCGGGCGGGACATCCCGTCACCGCTGCTTCGACCCCGGCCAGCGGGTCTGCCGCCGCGTCGCCCGTCACCGCTGCATTCCCAGCAGTCGCGTCGTCCAGCGCAGAAGTGCCGCCCGCCGGGAACGCCTGGTTGAGGGGAGTCGCGTCGTGAGCGGACGCCGCACCTCGCCGGCGGCCTGGCTGCTGATCCAACCGATCCGCTTCTACCAGCGGTTCATCTCCCGCTACACACCGCCGACCTGCCGCTACTACCCCTGCTGCTCCAGCTACGGCATCACCGCGCTGCGCACGCACGGCGCGCTGAAGGGCACTCTGCTCACCGGCTGGCGGCTGTTGCGGTGCAATCCGTGGAGCGGCGGCGGCGTCGACCACGTCCCGCCCAGGGGATCCTGGCGGGGCGGCGACCCCGAGGACCGCACCCGGCCGGCCGCGACGGATGCGGTCACCGTGGGTGACAGCGCGGAACGTCCGGCCGCTCCCGGGAGTTCTCCCACAGACCTGTTCTCCAGCGCGCAGTCCCAACCGGCCCGCGCACCGATCGCGGGGAGTACCGCAGCGTGAGTTTCAGCTTCTGGTCCTTGGACTTCGTCTACTACCCGGTCTCCGGGATCATGTGGGTCTGGCACAAGGTCTTCGGGTTCATGTTCGGGTTCGACAACCCGTGGGCCTGGGTGCTGTCCGTGGTGTTCCTGGTGTTCACGCTGCGGGCGATCCTGTTCAAGCCGTTCATGAAGCAGATGGACTCGCAGATCAAGATGCAGGCGGTCCAGCCGGAGATGAAGAAGCTCCGGGAGAAGTACAAGGACGACCGGCAGCGGCTCACCGAAGAGATGATGCGGCTGAACAAGGAGGCCGGGGTCAACCCGCTGTCCTCCTGCCTGCCCGCGCTGTTGCAGGCGCCGGTGTTCATCGGCCTGTACCACGTGCTGCGCTCGTTCGCGAACTACGCCGGCCACACTCCGGGGAACAACTACTTCTTCCCGGCCAGCGACGTGAAGTCCTTCCTGGCCGCCAAGCTGTTCGGCGGCGCGCCGCTGTCGGCGCATGTCGCGGCCTCCGCGGCGGACCTCGCCCGGTTGGGTGCCGACCGGGCGACGCTGATCTGGGTGGTCGTGCCGCTGACCATCCTGGCCGGCATCGCGACCCACCTGACCAGCCGCAAGTCGGTGGCCCGGCAGGCGACCCTGGGCACCGAGGCGGTGGGCGGCCAGGCGGCGATCATGCAGAAGCTGATGCTCTACGTGTTCCCGCTGGGCGTCATCGTGATGGGCCCGTTCATGCCGCTGGCCATCCTGTTCTACTGGCTGTCCAACAACACCTGGACGTTCGGCCAGCTGTGGGTCGCCCACCGCATCCAGGACCGCAAGCGGGTCGAGGAGTCCAAGGTGGTCGAGGCCGCCAAGGAGGAGACCAGGTTCAGCACCCCGCGGCCCGGCGCCAAGCCGGTGGTCAACCCGCGGCGGCCCGTCGTGCAGCCGACGTCGCGGAGCGGTGCGGAGCCGGATGATGACGGGGCCGGCGGACCGGCCACCGGGGAGTCGAACGGATCGCCGCCGGTGCGCTCCGGGACCGGCACGTCGTCCTCCGGATCCGGCGGTGGTGGTTCGGACGACCTGCCGCCGGGCATGGTGTCCGATGCCGGCCCGAGAACCCCCCGGCCCGGTGCGCGACCCGCCGGAACGTCCGCCCGGAAACCCGGAGGCGGCAAACCCAAGAAGAAGAAGCAGGGCCGGCGCTGACCGCTGGTCCGGCTGCCCGCCGCCCGCCCGCGGGGCCGCCCTACCGGCCCTGTCCGGCCCGGCTGCAAGCTTCCGCCCCATCGGGGCGGCCTGTCAGGAAGAGGAACGAACGATGACGGAGTTCAGCGGTGCACCCGCACTCGGCGACGTGGACCAGCCGGAGTCTGCCGCCCGGCCCGATGCTGCATCCGGCGGCACGGCGGCCGGGGTGGCCGGCGCCAACCCGGTGGCCAGCGGTAACGGGATCCCCGGGGACGACGTGGTGCCCGCCGGTGACGAGGTCCTCGGCGCCGCCGCCGACGCCGATGCCGACGGTGGTGCCGACGCCGGTGCGGGTGGTGCCGGCCCGGCGGATGCGGAGGCGGCCGCCGCCGCCTCGGTCGATCCGGTGCCATCCGGGGCGATCGACGAGTCCGCCGACTCCGAGCACCGCTCGGACCACCACGACCTGCTGGTGGCCGAGGGCGACGCCGCCGGCGACTACCTGGAACGGCTGTTGGACATCCTGGACTACGACGGCGACATCGACCTGGACGTGGAGGGTGAGCGGGCCGTCGTCTCGATCATCGGCCAGGGCGATGTGGAGAAGCTGGTCGGCGAGCGCGGCGAGGTGCTGGACGCCCTGCAGGAACTCACCAGGCTGGCCGCCGGCATGGAGACCGGACAGCGTTCCCGGCTGATGCTGGACATCGCCGGACACCGGGCCCGGCGCCGCGAGGAACTGGCCGAGCTGGGCCGGGAGGCTGCCGAGCGGGTGCTCGCCACCGGAGAACCGGTGAAGCTCGGTGCGATGAACCCGTTCGAGCGCAAGGTGGTGCACGACGCGGTGGCCACCGTGGCGGGTGTGACCTCCTCCAGCGAGGGCGAGGAGCCGAACCGCCGGGTCGTGGTCACGCCGGCCGCGTGACCAGCGGCGGCGACTTCGCCGACGACACTTCAGGATCGGCCGATCTTGAGAGCGAACCACTTGCAGCGCAACAGGTTTTCGGCGAAGGTTTGCCGGCAGCGCGTCGATACGCGCGCTTCCTGGCGTCGGCCGGGGTGCTGCGCGGGCTGATCGGCCCGCGGGAGGCCGGTCGGCTGTGGTCCCGTCACCTACTCAACTGCGCGGTGTTGGCACCGCTGCTCCCCGCAGGTGCGCGCGTGGTCGACATCGGTAGCGGCGCCGGACTTCCCGGCGTCCCGCTGGCCATCGTGCGAACGGACTGCCGGTTCGATTTGGTCGAGCCGTTGGAACGCCGGTGCTTGTTCCTCAACGAGGTGGTGGCCGGCCTCGGGCTGCCGAACTGCCGGGTGGTGCGTGGCCGCGCGGAGCAGGTGGTGAACGGCTGCGGCGCAGCGGATGTCGTCACTGCCCGGGCCGTCGCACCGTTGGCACGGCTGGCCGGCTGGGCGGCGCCGCTGCTGCGCCCGGGTGGAGAACTGTTGGCGCTCAAGGGCTCCAGCGCCGCCACGGAAGTACAGCGGGATGCGGCGGCGATGGCCGCGGCCGGGCTGACCGATGTCGAGGTGATCGAGGCCGGCGCAGGCATCGTCGATCCGGCCACCGTGGTGGTGCGGGCGGTCAGATTGGTGTCGACGCCGGCGGGACGACGCGATCGCCGGCGTCGGTCCCCTGGGCGGTAGCGCGCCGGGCCTGTCGATGTCCGGGCGGCCCGTGGGTGTGCGAGGCTTCGCGGCCCAGTCGTGGGTCCGGGCGGCTCGCCGGCGCGTGTCAGGGCGCTCGGACCGCCGCGTCGTGTCCGGCCGATGCTGCGGCATTCGGCGCCGCGAGGTGGTCCGGCCAACCGGTGGACGCCCACATCAGATGCGACGGGGTCGGTGGCGTCTGCCCGGTTCGTCCCAATGCCCTATTGATGATCGTCAGCTCGTGCACCGGCTGCCCGGCGGTGAAACCGCAGTTCGTCAGTAGCTCCTGCAGTTGGTCCGGGGTGAATTCGGAGATCCACGGTTCGCCCAGGGCGGCGACGTGGTCGCGGCGGCGCTGGTGCCGCTGGCGGGCGTCGTCCGACATGTCGCCGAGCGGTGCGGCATGGTCGAACACCACCGCGGTGGAGGTGAGCCGGCCGAGCGTGGCCAGGGTCGAGTGCACCGCCTCGGTGGTCAGGTACGGGGTGACGCCGAGCCACCAGAACAGCACCGGTTGGTGCGGCTCTAGCACGTCGCCGAGCACCTCGGCCAGTTCGTCGCGCTCGAAGTCGATGGCCCTGTGCCGGACCGGCGACGGGTCGATCCCCGCGGCGGCGAGCATCTCCAGCTTCCAGCGCTGAGTTGCCGGGTGGTCCAGTTCGATGACTCGCAGGTCCGGATACGGGTTGCGGTAGCCGAACGTGTCCAGGCCGGCGCCGAGCACCACGAGCTGGCGGACCCCCCGTTGCACAGCGTCCGCCGCGCAATCCTCGGCGAACCTGCTGCGGGAACAGATGAACCATCGCATGGGACGGCGTTCCGGATTCTCGGCGGCGTAGGCGGCAAGTTCACCCGGTGTCTGGCCGACGATGGGGACGGCGAGGGGGTCCTGCAGAACCACGCCACGTTCCACCACCTGGTGGACGGCTCGATAACGGGCGGCGGAATAGGCGGTCCTGCTGGGGTTGTCGGAGTCCACGGGGAGACGGTACTCAGCGTGTCGCGCCAATTTTCGGCCGGACATGACCGGACCGTGTCGTTGTTTCATGTGAAACGACTAGGGTTCCCGGGGCATCCTCTCGAAGGCCGAACCGGGTGTCCACCTCCAGCCGGGACGGAGGGCGTGCGTCGGGAACGGCTGGGTGGGTGCCCGAAATCATCGCAGCGACGGGTCCGACACGGCTGGTTGTTCCGGGCTCCCCGACCGACTGGACGGACCGGGCACCAGGTCCACCCGCGGCACCAAATGTGGCACGCGCCCGCGTAGGGACGGTGGTGCAGTCAGGGAGCGAGCGCCGGCCCGCCTGCGGCACCGGACGGGCCCCATGCCCGCTCGGGGGCAGACTGCGGATGGCGAGCGTGCGCCCGACCGTCGAGTGTCGCGGTTATCGGCCCGTCGGCCGTGGCGCGAGCCCCTCGACCCGCCGTCCGCGAGATGGACGGCTGGGCTGTCGAGCGACTGTTCAACCGCGCCGCCGCGCCGGCACTCACAGGCGGTCCACTCGACCTTCTTCCGGCCTACTGAGAGCGGTAGCGGAACGGGCGGCGACGGGTGCGCCGACGGGCGGCCGGCCCGTCCGCCGTGGGCCCACCGGTGTCCCCGATGGGTCGTGCCGCAGTGGCGCCCGGACATCGGAGGGCCGGAGAACGCTGCCCTTGGGGTGACCGCTGGGCTGAACCGAATCGCGTAGTGCCGCTCCGGGCCGCGGGCACCAGCAGGTGGGTGCGGGCGCCAGGTCGGGCCCCGGGGACTCGGTGGAGGCCGGCCCCGGGGTCCACTGGAGACGCCACCGAAGGGCCGCCTGAACGAATGGCGCGGGCTTGGTGCTGGCGTCGGCCTCGCTCCGACCCGGCGGGCGAGCAGACAGCCGTTTCACGTGAAACAACGGCAGCAGAGGGGCGCGGTTCTCCAGAGCCGGCCCGGCCCTGCATGCGCCGGGAAGGTAGCGTCGCGATCCGATCTGGTCGTGCGTGGGGACGAAGGTGCCCGCCTTTGAAGCCGGCGTTGTTTCACGTGAAACAACGCCGGCCGAGGCACGGTTCTGGTGCCCGGACGCGGTCCCGACTCCGCCCGGAGGGTGGTGTGCCGGCATGGCCGTGGGTCGCCGTCGTGCGGTGGGATGACGGCTGTCCCTTCCTGAATGGCCAGCCGTTTCACGTGAAACAGCGGACCCGGCTATGCGCAGTCGGCGAACCGAGCGAAAAATCCATCCCGCCACACGCTGAGACGTCCACCCCCGCGGACCGCATTCCAAGGCCCGTGGCCGATCGCGACAGAGTCGGCCTGTCGGACGGCCACGGCACTGTCCGAGGACCCATGGCGCCGTCCGCGACCGCCCCGGTCCCGCCCTCGGCGCCGTCCATTCGACTCGTCGGCCCCTCGGTCCTTGCCGCGGCGCGAGTCCCTGCCCGTGAGAACGCACGGGACATACCACAGGGCGTCCATCGCCGTGCCTTTCGCCGGCCGGGATGCGGATCCGGACGCGCCGGCACGGCAACCGCGTCGCCTGGGAGTCCGGCCGGTTGTCACAGCACGTCGCAGTACCTGCCGCGCATTCGCCGATCGAAGGGAGCCGCCCGGGTCCGCGGCCGGCGCAAGGTGCCGTCGTCGGCGGCCGGTCCGGTGGGGAAGCGCACCAGCTACTGCGACCGCTAGCCGTCGGTATGCGTAGACCTGACCGCGCTGCAGACCTGGCGCACACGGCGGTTCGACAGCACCGGTGCCGCATGTTTCACGTGAAACGGCGCGGCCAGTCCGCTACCTCCAGCCTTCTCCGCCTGCCGCCGGGATGGTACGGCCGGGATCCGCCTCCCTGACCCGGACGGTGACCAGAACGGAATCGGCGGTCGAGCCGCAGCTTTTGGGACCGTACTGCGGCGGACATGGAACCGCCACCGACGGGCGGACCTATCCCGTCGCCTCAGCGCTCCCCTGCCCACGGCCGTCTGGATGTCGGCTCGACGGCCCACCTGGCCCGAGAGGTCAGGGATCGACGCGGCGGTGCGGTGGGCGCGCAAGCGGCGCGGTCGCCGAAGACCTGGCCGGGTGTTGCCCACACGGCTCGGTCACCGCAACCGCACCGGCGGCAGGAGGATCTTCAAGACCAGCATGCTCGCCGACCGGCGATGCCGGGATGGTGGTCGGTGGCCACCCGTGATCACGGAGCAGGAGCGGCGGCGTATCCCGTCGCCACTTGTACCTCCGGATCCGGCGCCATCACCTCGAAGCCGTCGAGCGGCTGGCCGGCGGGCGCGAGTTGCCGCTGGTTCCCGTGCAACGCGCGGCCCGGCTTTCCGTGCTACGCATTCCGGAGTCACGGTGTGATCGGCACTCGTCCCGTCCCGCCAACGACACGGGGCCGCCATCGGCCGGCGCAACGCTGATGCACCCCCGCCGACAGATCGGCCATCTCTGGCCGCTGGCCGGCCGGCGGCCAGTGGCGCCGCGCCCGGCGATGCCGCCGCTCACGCTAGGCCGCCGCTAGGTTCGTCCAATTGCCAACCGGGCTCGCGACCGCTGGAGTCACCGTCACCGTCGCT
>DASSTH010000263.1:0-12570 GCA_035708025.1 Nakamurella sp.
CACAGGAGCATTCGCCTACCACGGCACGCCACCATCAACAAACACGATCGGCGGATCGAGGCTCAGCGCACCAGGTCGGCCGCTGCGGCCCGGCGGATCTTGCCGGACGGCGTCTTGGGCAGCGTGCCGGCCGGGACCACCGTCACCGTCGCCGGGCGCACCCCCATGGCCGCCGTCACCGCCGACCGGACCTGATCGGCGATCCGCGCCGCCTCCGCCTCGTCGCCGGCGGCCCGTGACTCCACCACCACCGCGAAGGTCTCCCGTCGCGCACCGGAATCCAGCCGCACCGCAGCGGCGTTGCCGGCCCGCACCCCGGGCACCGACTGCGCGGCCCGTTCGATGTCGGTCGGATAGATGTTGCGACCGCCCATGATGATCACGTCCTTGACCCGGCCGCACACCACCACCCGGCCGTCGGTCAGGTAACCCAGATCGCCGGTGTCCAGCCAGCCGTCCGCATCCAGGGTGGAGCGCGGCCCGTCCACCGTGAGGTACTGCGCGGTGATCGACTCCCCGCGCAACATCAGCACCCCGACCTCGCGGTCCCCGCACCACCTCCCGTCGTCGGCACGCACCGCCACCTCGACGCCCGGCAGCGGCGGGCCGAGCAGCGGGAACTGCCGTACCGCGGCCGGTTCGGCGGCCTCCGGGTCCACCGGCACCGCGCGCTGCTGCTGCTCCAGCGCGGCGGCGTCCAGGGTGTCCACCTGCAACGGTGTCCCCCAGGGGTGGAAGGAGATCGCCAGGGTCGACTCGGCCATGCCGTAGGCGGGCACCACCGCGGTCTCCGCCAGCCCGAACGGCGCACCGGCGGCCAGGAAGGCGCGCACCGCCGACACGTCGATCGGCTCGGCGCCGTTCAGCGCGAACCGCAGGCTGGACAGGTCCAGATCCTGCGCGCGCGGCAGCACCCGGGCGGTCAGCGCATAGGCGAAGTTCGGTGCCGCGGTGACGGTCCCGCGATGCTTGCTGATCAACTCCGGCCACAGCAGCGGGCCGGCCAGGAAGTCCGCCGGGGTGACGGTGACCAGTTCGATGCCCCGGCACATCGGCAGGGTCAAAAAACCCACCATGCCCATGTCGTGGAACAGCGGCAGCCAGGACACCATGACGTCCCCAGCAGGGTCCAGATCCGCTGCCTGGCACATGGATTCGATGTTCGCCCACAGATTGCGGTGCGTGATGCGGACCGCCTTCGGGGTGGCGGTGGAGCCGGAGGTCAGCTGCAACAGGGCGGCGGAGTCCTCCTCGGCGTCCACCGGCTCGGCGGCGTGATCCCCCGCACGCAACTGCTCGATCGTGACCGCGGTGAAGCCGCTGCCGGCCAGCATGCCGGCCACTTCGGTGAACGGATCGCCGACGATCACGATCCGGGCGCCGATCACCCCGAGCACCGCCAGCGTGTCGGTGGCGTAGCGCGCCAGGTCGGTGCGCGCGGTCGGCTGGTGCAGCATCGTCACCGATCCGCCGGCCAGCCACACCGCCTGCGCGGCGGGCGCCACGTCCACCGGCAGGCCGGCCAGCACCGCCACCGCGTCACCGGGTCGCAATCCGTGGCCGGCCAGCACCCCGGCCCCCCGGCGGGCGGTCTGGTGCACCTGCTGCCACGGGGTGTGCACGGCCGCCCGCGGCTCGCCGGTGGTGACGCCCTTGCCGGACCCGGAGGCGGCGATCAAGGCGGAGGTGAAGCGGCTCATGCCGCGGCCCCGGTTGAACGCCCGGTCGGGCGCCGATGTCTCACGGGGGCGGCCCCACCGGGCGGTGATCCGGCCGCGGGGCGGACGAGCGACGGTTCCATGACCGACACCGTAGGGCACGTTGCGGCCGGACTCCGATCGCGCACTACGGTCGACACCACCGCCCGGCACGGCACCGGTCGGCACGGTGAAGGAGGGTCATGACGGCAGCGCACCCCACAGGGCCGCGGATCGCGGTGCTGGGCAGCATCAACATGGATCTGGTCGCCGGCGCCGAGCGGCTACCGGCACCGGGAGAGACGGTGCTGGGCAACAGCTTCGCCACCGTTCCGGGCGGCAAGGGGTCCAACCAGGCGATCGCGGCCGCCCGCGCCGGCGGTGACGTGCGGTTCATCGGCGCCGTGGGGTCCGATCCGTTCGCGGACCAGCTGGCGGCGACCCTGGCCGGGGCGGGGGTGGGCACCGAACTGCTCCGCCGGGTGCCCGGCCCCAGCGGCATCGCCGTGATCAGCGTGGACTCGTCCGCGGAGAACACCATCATCGTGGTGCCGGGTGCGAATGGCTCGGTCACCGCGTTGTCCGAGCGTGACCGGGCCGCGATCTCCGGAGCGGCCATCCTGCTGGCCCAACTGGAGATCCCGCTGGACACCGTGGTCGCGGGCACCGCGGCGGCGTCCGCGGCGGGTGTGCCGGTGCTCTTGAACCCGTCGCCGGTGCGGTCGCTGCCGGCGGAGTTGCTGGCGGCGGTGACGGTGCTGGTGGTCAACGAGGGCGAGGCGGAGGTGCTGGGCGAGGCGGCGGTCGCCGAGGTGCCGCACGTGGTGACCACCCTCGGTTCCCGGGGCGCCCGGTATCGCGGCCCGTCCGGCGAGACCGTCACGGTGACCGCGCCCCGGGTGCAGCCGGTGGACACCACCGGAGCGGGCGACGCGTTCGCCGGTGCGCTGGCGGTGGCGTGGGCGGAGGGGTCGGAGCCGGAGCCGGCGCTGCGCCGGGCCTGCGCGGCCGGTGCGCTGTCCACCACAGTGGCGGGGGCGTCGAGTTCGTCACCGACCCGGCGGGCGATCGAGGAGCTGGTGGCGGCGACGTACGGCGCCTGACGGCGGCCGATGTTCGCGGGTTTGACACTCGGTTTTCGGGGCTCTGACGGTCCAAAACCAGTATCACCCCGCGAAGATGAGTGCGGGCGCCCGCGAACATGGTGCGAGCGTGCTATTGCGGACGACCGGCCTTCTGCGGGTAGATCGTCTCGCCGCGGGCCAGCATGTCCACGAACTGCCGCAGCCGTCTCGCCCTGGTCTCCGGCCGCTTGGCGTCGGCCAGCCGATACAGCACGGCGTACCGGTTCTGACTGGTGAGCACCTCGAACATCGCTGCGGCATCGGCGTTGTCGGCCAGCGCGGCCGCCAGGTCGTCCGGAACCTGGATGGTCGCCGCGCCGGCGTAGGCGGCCTGCAGCCGGCCGTCCGCCCTGGCCCGCTCCACCTCGGCCAGCCCCGCCGGGTGCATCCTGCCCTGCTCGGTGAGGCGCTGGACATGACCCACGTTGCGGGCCGACCACGGGCTGCGCGGCCGCCGGGGGGTGAATCTTTGGCGGTAGGTGCGTCCGTCTCCGCCGCGCACCTGGCCGTCGATCCAGCCGAAGCACAGTGCCTCGTCCAGCGCCTGGTCGTAGCTCAGGCTGGTCGGGTCCGTGACGTTCTTGCGCGCCAGGTGCAGCCACACGCCGGGGGTGTCGCCATGGTGCCGATCCAGCCAGTCCCGCCAGGCCGCGGCGTCGGGAACCAGCAGTTCCGCCAGGTCGGTGGGCACGGGTTTCAGTCTGCCAGCCCGGGCCGGCCGACCCCTCGCCCCGCATGGATCAACGTCACTCGCATGGATCTTCTGCGGGGATGTGTGACGGGAGGGGCCAGAGGGACCAGGTTCGTCCATGCCTGCGACGTTGATCCATGCGGAGACGGGGGACGGGTCAGCCCTCGAGTTCCTCGGCGACGGCCAGCCATTCCGCCTCCGCCTGGTCCAGTTCCCCCGTCACCGCCCGCAGCTGCTCGTCCACCTCGGCCGCCGCCCGATAGTCGCCGCCGGCCCCGGCCAGCCGCTCGTGCAGGTCGGACTGCTTGCGCCGCAACGACTCCATCCGCCGCTCCAGGCGCTGCAGGTCCTTGCGCAGCTGCCGCTGCCGGGCCGCGTCCGGGCCGCCGCGCGCGCCGGTGCCGGTGTCGGGGTCCCCGGCGCGACGGGACTCCACGGCCGGGGCGTCGCGGGGCCCGGCCACCGGATCCGGCCTGTCCGCCAGATACTGCTCCACGCCGCCCGGCTGGTGCACCAGCGTGCCGTCCCCGCGCATGGCCATCACCGTGTCGGTCACCCGCTCCACCAGGTACCGGTCATGGCTGACCACCACCAGCGTGCCGGCCCAGGAGTCCAACAGGTCCTCCAGCGCGGTCAGCGTGTCGGTGTCCAGGTCGTTGGTGGGCTCGTCCAGCAGCAACACGTTCGGTTCGGCGGCCAGCACCCGCAGCAGCTGCAGCCGCCGCCGCTCGCCGCCGGACAACCGGGCCACCGGCATGCGCTGCTGCGCCGCGGAGAACCCGAAGTGCTCCAGCAACTGGGACACCGTCACCGCCCGGCCGTCCAGTTGCACGGCACCGGCCACCTGCGTGACCGCCGCCAGCACGCGCAGGTCGGGATCGACCGGTTCCGGGTCCTGCCGCAGGAAACCCAGCCGGACCGTCTGTCCCCGCTTGACCCGCCCCGCCGACGGCGAAATTTCCCCGGCGAGCAGCCGCAGCAGGGTGGACTTGCCGGCCCCGTTGGGGCCCAGCACGCCGATCCGGTCTCCCGGTCCGACGATCCAGCTCACCCGGTCCAGCAGCACCCGGCCGTCCGGCAGCGACGCCGACACCTGCTGCAGCTCCAGCACATCGCGGCCCAGCCGGTGCCGGGCCAGCGCGGCCAGCCGGACCGGATCCCGCGGCTCCGGCACATCGGCGATGATCGCCTCGGCGGCATCGATCCGGTATCGCGGCTTGGCGGTCCGGGCCGGCGGCCCGCGCCGCAGCCACGCCAGTTCCTTGCGGGCCAGGTTCCGGCGGCGCTCCTCCGCCGCGGCGGCCATCCGGGCGCGCTCCGCGCGGGCGAACACCCAGTCCGAATAGCCGCCCTGGCGGATCTGCACCGATCCGTCCACCACCTCCCAGGTCAGCGACGCCACCTGGTCCAGGAACCACCGGTCGTGCGTGACGACCACCAGCGCGCTGCGCCGCTGCAGCAGGTGCCCGGCCAGCCACGACACCGCATCGAGGTCCAGGTGGTTGGTGGGCTCGTCCAGCACCAGCAGGTCGGCGTCCGTCACCAGCACGGCGGCCAGTGCCACCCGCCGCTTCTCGCCACCGGACAGCGTGTCCACCACGGTGTCCAGCCCGATTTCGGACAGCCCCAATCCGGCCAGCACCGCCCGGATGGACGCATCCGAGGCCCACACGTGCTCGTGCCCGGCCACCTCACCGAGTGCCACCTGCCGCACCGTGGCACCCGCGGGCAGCGCCGTCTGCTGCCCCACCAGCTCCACCCGGGCGCCGCCGGCGGTCGCCACCCGCCCGGAATCCGGCTGGCGCACGCCGGACAGCACCGCCAGCAGGGTGGTCTTGCCGGCGCCGTTCAGGCCCAGCACGCCGATCCGGTCCCCGGTCTGCACGCCGAGCGACACGGAGTCCAGCACCGCGCGGTCCGGGGTACGCACCGTCACCGCCTCGGCGGAGACGATCACCGGCACCGCGCGAACCCTCCCCGTCGACCCGTCATCCGGTCGCCACCACCCGGGCGCCGGGCACCGGCCCGGTGGCGATCCGCACCGACCGGCAGGTGCCCGAGCCGGCCAGTTCGGCGGCGATGCCCGCGGCCGCACCGGGATCCGCGGCCAACAGCGCGACGGTCGGCCCGGACCCGGACACCACTCCGCCCAGCGCGCCGGCGTCCAGCCCGGCTCGCACGGTGCGCCGCAGGTCCGGTCGCAGGCTGAACGCGGCGGCCTGCAGGTCGTTGGACATCTCGGCGGCCACCTGTGCCGGGTCGCCGGTGGCCAGGGCGGTCAGCATGGCCTGCACCTCGCCGGTCCGGGGCGGCGAGCCGTCGGCGCGCAGCCGGTCCAGTTCGGCGAACACCGCCGGGGTGGACAGGCCGCCGTCGGCCAGCGCCAGCACCCAGTGCAACGGCGTGCGGGACAGCACCGGCGAGAGCCGCTCGCCGCGGCCGGTTCCCACGGCGGTGCCACCGGACAGTGCGAACGGCACATCCGATCCGAGTCCGGCGCCCACCTCGGCGAGCACATCCCGGGACAGGTCGGCTCCCCACAGCGCGGCGCACCCGACCAGTGCGCCGGCGGCGTCGGCACTGCCCCCGGCCATCCCGCCGGCCACCGGGATCTGTTTGGCGATCCTGATGGACACCGCGGGTGGCACCCCGAGCCGCAGCGCCAGCGCCCGGGCCGCCGCACCGGCCAGATTCTTGGCGCCGGACGGCACCGCCGAGGCGGTGGTGGTGGACGCCGCGGTGGTGCGGACGCTGAGCCGCTGGGCGCGGGAGATCACCAACTCGTCGTAGACGTCCACGGCGTGGAACACGGTGACCAGATCGTGGTACCCGTCCGCCCGCGGGTCACCCACCGCCAGGTGCAGGTTGATCTTGGCCGGCACCCGCACCCGCACCGGCCCGACGATCTCGCGTGGCATCAGCGCGCCCCGTCCCGCCGCAGCGCATCTGCCAGCGCCACGAACGCCTCGATGCCCAGCACCTCGCCACGCACCCCGGGATCGACCCCGGCCGCCCGGCACAGCCGTTCCGCCCGCTCGGCCGAGCCGGCCCAGCGGGCCAGCGCGGACCGCACGGTCTTGCGGCGCTGGGCGAAGGCGGCGTCGATCACCGCGAACACCTCCCGGCGCACCCGGGGGTCCGCGCTGCGCAGCACCGGCAGCCGCTCCACCGCCACCAGCGCGGAGTCCACTCCGGGCACGGGCCAGAACACCGCGCGGCCCACCGAACCCGCCCTGCGGGCCGGCCCGTACCAGGCCAGTTTGGCGCTGGGGGCCCCGTAGGTCCGCGAGCCGGGTGGGGCGACGAGCCGGTCGGCCACCTCCGCCTGCACCATCACCAGCACGCGGCGCAGCGAGTCGATCTCGGCCAGCAGGTGCAGCAGCACCGGCACCGCGACGTTGTACGGCAGGTTCGCCACCAGCGCGGTGGGCGGGTGCGGCAGGTCGGACGCCGTGACGGCCAGGGCGTCCGCGCCGATCACCCGCAGGTCGCCGGCGCGGCCGGCGGCGTGCCCGGCAATCGTCTCGGGGAGCAGCGCCGCCAACCGCGGGTCGATCTCGATCGCCGTCACCGTCGCGGCGGTCTGCAGCAGCGCCAGGGTCAGCGATCCCAGTCCCGGGCCCACCTCCAGCACGTGGTCCGCCTCGCCCACCCGGGCCGCGGCCACGATGCGGCGCACCGTGTTGGCATCGTGCACGAAGTTCTGCCCCAGCGTCTTGGTGGGTCGCAGGCCGATACGGTCGGCCAGTCGCCGGATCTCGGCCGGGCCCAGCAGCGCTACCCCCGCGGACGTCACCCCACCATCCTCACACGATCATGGGGCTCCTCGGTGCGTCCGGCGGATCGCGGGTCAGCACGTGCCGTCCACGGGACGGGAAGCCGGGGGTCGATCAATGCGCGGCGTAGGCGCAGGCCCACGGGGATAGCCCGCGCTTCTGGTACAGCATCTTGGCGCGCAGCAGCTGTTCGGCCGGGCTGGCGTCGATCGGGTTCCCGGTGCCGCCGACCGACCGCCAGGTGGGCAGGTCGAACTGGAACAACCCGTAGGTGGGTAGCCCGGCGGACGGGTTGGCGTTGATGGCCCGCGGATTGTGGGTGGACTCGCACATCGCCAGGCCGTCCCAGTTGACGCCGTAGGTGTGATCGTGCGTGTACACCTGGTTCCCGACCCACTCCAACTGCGGGGCGGTGCCGACGTGCACCACGCCGGCGACCGCGGGGGTGACGACCGAGCGGGTGGTCTTGCCCACGGCGGTGACGGAACCGTTGGTCAGCGTCACGGTCTGGCTGACCAGCGCGACTCCGGGATGGCCCTGCAGGACGACCGACCGGGTCCCCTGCTCCAGCAGGTTGTCCAGGATCTCCCGGTCGGCCGGCTGCGGAACCGTCTCGGTGTGCGCGATGGTGGTGACGGCGCGGCGGACGATGCGCACCGTCATGCCGTCGGCCAGGTCGGTGCCGGCCGGCGGGCTCACCAGGTCCCGGGCGCCCAGGGTGATCTGCCGCTCGGCCAGCAGGTCGGCGACGGTGCCCGCCGTGGTGGTCACGGTCGCCGGCCGGCCCACCCCGTTCGTGAGCGTGACGGTGTGCAGGGTGGTGGCGGTGACGGACAGCCCGGTGAGCGGGATGGGGCGGGACCTGTCTGCGGACAGCCGGTACTCGTCGGCCCGCCGGCCCAACCGGGCCATGGCCTCCCGGACGGTGGTGGCGGTGGTCCACACGCGGTGCTCGGTGCCGTCGATGGTCAGGGTGAGCGGCCGGGCGCGGTCCAGCACGATGCGCTGCCCGTCGGTCAGCGGGGCCTGTGCCGCCGGCGCCAGGGTGTCGTGCCGGCCCACCTGGACGCCGGCCTGCGCCAGCGCCGCGGCGACGGTTCGCCCGGTGGTCCACAACGTGCGGGCGTTGCCGTCGACCACCAGCGTCATCCGCCGCCCCCGGTCCAGCACGATGACCGAGCCCTCGGCGATCGGCGCCCGGGCGGCCGGCGCGACGGCATCGTGCTGCGCCAGCCGGATTCCGGCCGATGCCAGCGCGCCCGCCACGTCCCCGGCCATGGTGGTGACCTGCCGGCTGGATCCGTCCACCCGCACGGTGACGGTCTTGGTCAGCGCGGTGACGGTGCCCGCGGCGGCCGTCGCGACCACCACGACGACGGCGGCCAATACCGTCGCCGCCCGGCGCACGGTGCCGGAGGATCGGCGGGCGCGCCGCCGGCCGGGAGTCGGTGCGAATGCCGGATCGCCGGCGACCCCGCCGCTGGACAGCCGCCGGGAGAGGTCCGTGACGCTGACGCCGGCGGACCGGCCCGCGTGCCGTGGCCGGCGCCCCGCGATGTCCTCCCCGTGCCGGGGCCGGCGCCCCGCCATCTCGTCCGCGTGCCGGGGCCGGCGCCCCGCCATGCCGTCCGCCTGCCTGCCTCGTCGGTGGCCGGGCATCAATGGGCGGCCCAGGCGCACGCCCACGGCGACAACCCGCGCGCCAGGTAGAGCTTCTTGGCTCGCAGCAGCTGTTCCTCCGGGCTGGCGTCGATCGGGTTCCCGGTCCCGCCCACCGAGCTCCAGGTCGACAGGTCGAACTGGAACAGGCCGAAGTACCGGCCGGTCGGGTTGACGGCCCGCGGGTTGTTGGTGGATTCGCAGTGCGCCAGGCCGTCCCAGTTCACGCCGTAGGAGAAGTCGTGGAAGAACACCTGATTGCCCACCCAGGTGACCCCGGAGGACGGGCTGCTGGGTGCGGTGGACGGGGTGCCCGAGCGGGTGGTCGGACTGGATTGCCCGGCGGCGGAGGTCGGCGCGGCCGAAGTGGTGACGGGAGCGGCGGCCGCCAGCTCGTTGACCGTCGGCGGCGGCGTGCGCGTTCCGATCACCTTGACGGTTGCGGCCGCTTCCACCAGGGTGGTCCGGCTGATCTCTTGCGGCGCACCGGCTTTGCCGTTCACCGTTTTGATCCGGTAGATCACCCGCTCGGTCCCTGGGTGCCCGGTGCTGATGGTTTCCCGACCCTTGTCCATCTGGTCGGAGTACTGCACCACGTCTGCTGGCTGCGGAACTGTCACGTCCTTGGCGACGCTGGAGTAGGACACTCTGGTCACCGCAACCGACATTCCTTCGGTCAATGGGGTTTTCAAGCCGGGGGTGACGATGTCGTACTTGCCGGGGGATATCTTCTGGGCGACCAGCAAGGTGCCGACCGTGGGCTGTTCGGCGATCACCGTCACCGGCTTTCCGGCGCCGTCGGCCACCGTGACGGTCGGCAGGGTGGTCACCGTGATCACCAGTCCCGGGGACAGCGGGCTGTCCACGGGAGGCGAGACCCGGTTCTTGGCGGTGACGGTGATGCCCTGTGCCGCCAGCAGGTCGGCGACCGAGTCGGCGGCGGAGATCAGCCGGTGCCGCCCGGTGGCGTCCACCAGCGTCACGGTCGGCAGCCGGCGCACCGTGACCACCAGGCCGTCGGTCAGCGGCGTGCCCACCGCGGGAGTGATGGCGTCGTCGGCCGCCAGGTCGATGCCGCGTTCCCGCAACAGGTCGGCCACGGAGTCGGCGGCCGTGGTGACCTGGACCGACCGGCCGGTGCGGTCGGCCAGGGTCACGGTGTGCAGGGTGTCGGCGGTCAACGACATGCCCTGCAGCGGGATCTCCCGGGACCGGTCGGCGGACAGCTTGAAGTCGGCGGCATTGCGGCCCAGTTGGGCGAGCGCCGCGTCGACGGTGGTGGCGGTGGTCCAGAACTGCCGCTGACTGCCGTCGATGGTGACGGTGACCAACCGGCCGCGCTGCACGAGGATCCTGGACCCGTCCGAGATCGCCGAGCGACCGGCCGGGGCCAGGGTGTCGTGCGCGCCGACGGCCAGGCCGGCGGCGCGCAGCGCGCCGTCCACGTCACCGGCCAGCGTGGTGACCTGCCGGGTGGCCCCGTCCACCGAGATGGTGACGGTCTTGGCCAACGCGGCGATGGTGCCGCCGACGGCGGTCCCGATCACCAGCAGCGCCGCGGCCAGTATCCCGGCGACGATGCGTCCCCGGCGCCGCCGGTGCTGTCGGCGGCGGGAGATCCGGGTGCTCCGGCCTTCTGGCGCGATCACGGGCGCGGGGCTGGCAGCTGACTGGCCGGGTGCGCTCAGCTCGGTCGGCACGCTTGACGCCGAGGCGGGCACGGTCGGTACCACGGTCGGCGTAGTCGGCGCGGCGGGCACGGTTGGCACAGTCGGTGCGGCGGTGGGCGCAGTCGGTGCTGCCGGAGTGGTCGGCGCCGCCGCGGTCCTAGGTGCCCGCGCGGCGGCCGGCGGGGTGCCGGTCGGGTGGGCGGCGGCACCCGTCACCGACCAGGATGGCCGGGCCGCCGGGCGCGGGGCGGATCCGGAGTGATGGGCCACGAATCGTCCAGGGTCGCAGGGCCCGGGCAGGGGCGATGCGGACGCGGGCTGGGCAGCGATGGCACAGCAGGCAGGACCGCCGGAGCGCCCGCGAGCGCGCACCTACGGACCTGCCCCGACGCGTCCGGGACTTCCCCATCCCGGCCAACATCACGGGAGGGTAACGGCATGATGACGGCCCGGGCAAGGCGGCACCCCCAACTGCCCGAACTACCCGGTATGACCGGCTTGCGGTCGATGGGCCGATCACCCGTATCCCGACTCGCATTGGCCACGGCCGAGGATGCACCCGGCGACAGGGACCTGCGGCACCCGCCGGGGACGGCGACGCCCCCGGCCCGTCGGGGGTCGGGGGCGTCGGCCGCGCCGTGTCGGCGCTGCGGATCAGATCAGGCCGAGGATGTACGCGCACTGCCAGGGGCTGAGGCCGCGGCTGGCGTAGACCCGGTTGGCGATGTCGATCTGCTGCGCCTTGGTGGCCAGGTCCGCCCGCGGTGCGTACTGCCCGCCGCCGTTGCCGAGCCAGGTCGGGATGTCGAACTGCAGACCGCCGTAGTACCCGTTGCCGGTGTTGATCGACCAGTTGTTGGTCGACTCGCACTGGGCGATCTGCTCCCAGACCGCGATGCCGGGCCCACCGGAGGTGCTGGGGGCCGGGGCGCTGGAGCCGGAGCTGCCCGAATCGGACGAGCTGCTGGCGGCCACCGGCTCCGGCTCCGGCTGCGGTTCCGGCTGCGGTTCCGGATCCGGCGGCGGGGCGACATAGGTGCCGACGTGGATGATCGTGGGCACGGCCTCGGTGATGGTGGTGCGGGAGATCTCCTGCGCCTTGCCCACCGACTTGCCGTTGACCACCTTCGTCCGGTACGTGAGCTTCACCTTCCCCGGGTGGCCACTCTGGGCGACCGACGTGGTGCCCTTGGTCATCGAGTCGTCCTCGACCTTCCGGTCGGCCGGCTGCGGGACGGTACCCACCTTGCTGGTCGTGACGTACTTCACCCTGGTCACCGCGATGGCCATGCCGTCGAACAGCGGTGTGGTGAACCCCGGCGAGACCACGTCGTTCGTTCCGGGACTGATCTTCTGCGACACCAGCAGGTGGCCGACGTCCTTGGCGCCGGAGATCACCGTCACCGGCTTCCCGGCTCCGTCCCGGATCGCCACGGTCGGCAGCGTGGTGACCGTCACGGCCAGCCCGTCGGACAGCGGGGTGTCCAACGCCGGCGACACCCGGTCGGCCTTGCCGAGCGTGATGCCCTGCTGCTCGAGCAGGTCCGAGACCGTCTTGGCGGCGGTGGTCAGCTGCTCGGGGCCATCCGCCACCGCGGACAGCGTCTGCACCGTACCGGCGGCTTTGCCCGCGGTCTTGCCGGCCGCCTTGTCGGCGGCTTTGTTCGGCGCCGGGGCGGAGGGTGCCGGGACGCTGGCGAGCGTCACGGTGTGCAGGGTGTCGGCGGTGACCGACAGCCCGGACAGCGGGATCGACCGGGAGCGGTCCGCGGACAAGTCGAACTCCGAGGCGCGCTGCCCGAGCTGGGCCAGGGCGGCCTCCACGGTGGTCGCGGTCGTCCACACCGAGCGCTGGCGGCCGTCGATGGTGACGGTGAACAACCGGCCGCGCTGGATCACGATGTTCGAGCCGTCGGAGATCCCGGCGTCCTGCGCGGGGGCGAGCGTGTCGTG
>DASSTH010000264.1:0-4741 GCA_035708025.1 Nakamurella sp.
GCCGCCGCTACTGGTGACCGCCGCGGCGGTCGCGGCGATGAAGCCGGGGTCCGTGGTGGTGGATATCGCGGCCGGCCCGTACGGCGGGAATGTCGAAGTGTCGCAGGCGGACCGGACGGTCACGGTGGAGCCCGGGGTGACCGTGATCGGCGCCGGCAATCTCGCCTCGGACATGGCCCCGGCGGCGTCCCGGGCGTATGCCCGCAACGTGGCCGCGCTGCTGGCACTGGTACTGCACGACGGCTCC
Source organism: Nakamurella sp. (assembly GCA_035708025.1). GTDB lineage: Bacteria > Actinomycetota > Actinomycetes > Mycobacteriales > Nakamurellaceae > Nakamurella. The sequence goes on from DASSTH010000264.1 coordinate 248, forward strand.
GTCACCGTCGATCCGTCCGACGAGGTGATCGGCGCGATGGTCGTCACGCATGGCGGCGCGGTGGTGCACCCGGCCGTGGTCGAGGCGGTCGACCGGTACTCCGGAAAGCGGGCCGACCCATGACCGGCGAGGATCAACTTCCCCCGGCGAGGATCAACTTCAGGGTTTCGCGCCCGATTAGTGCGATTCGACGTGAAGTTGATCCTCGCGAACGGGCGGGTCGCGGGGACGCGGCTCGTTCTCGGGGGAGAACCGGCACCGCGCGTTCCGACCCCGCCCCGAGCCAGCCCACCCTGCGAGGCCAGCCATGAGCACCGAGCTGTTCTTCGACATCACCACCTTCGTGCTGGCCGTGCTGGTCGGGTTCGAGGTGATCTCCAAGGTGCCCGCCACCCTGCACACCCCGCTGATGTCCGGCGCCAACTCGATCCACGGCGTGGTGGTGATCGGCGCGCTGCTGGTCACCTCGACCGCGCGCGGCCCGCTGGGCTACACCATCGCGTTCTTCGCCGTGGCGCTGGCCGCGATGAACGTGGTCGGCGGCTATGCCGTCACCGATCGCATGCTGGAGATGTTCAAGGCCAAGCCGGCAGCCAGACCTGCCGACGCCCCAGCTGATACGAGTGGCAACGGGCACGCCTCATGACCGGCACCGAAACCGCGGTTCGTCTGGTATTCCTTGCGGCAGCGTCGTGTTTCGTGATCGGGCTGCACATGATGAACTCCCCGCGCACCGCCCGGCGCGGCAATCAGATCTCCATGGTCGCGATGGCGTGTGCCATCGTCGCGGCGGTGGTGCTGATCGCGGTCCAGGGGCAGATGACCGTCACCGGCTGGATCGTCGCCGTGTGCGGGTTCGTCTTCGGCGGCGGGATCGGCCTGTACGTCGCCAGATCGGTGAAGATGACGGCGATCCCGCAACTGGTCAGCCTGTTCAACGCGGTCGGTGGCGGGGCGGCGGCGCTGCTGGCGGTGCATGACCTGACCACCGGGCGGCCGGTCGACACCACGGTCGCGGTCACCGCGGGGCTGGACATCGTGATCGGCGGGGTGACGTTCACCGGGTCGCTGATCGCGGCCGGCAAGCTGCAGGGCATCGTGTCCGGGCGGCCGGCGACGATCCCCGCGGGGCGCGCCGTCAACGTGGTGCTGGTCGCGGCGTTCCTGGCCGGGATCGTCTGGCTGGTGGTCGATCCGAGCAACCGGGTCGCGCTGCTGCTGACCTGCGCTGCGGCACTGGTGTTCGGCGTGACCATGGTGCTGCCGATCGGCGGCGCGGACATGCCGGTGGTGATCTCGCTGCTCAACGCGTTCACCGGGATCGCCGTGGCGATGGCCGGTTTCGTGCTGGACGCCACGGTGCTGATCATCGCGGGTGCGCTGGTGGGGGCGTCCGGCACCATCCTGACCAAGCTGATGGCCGATGCAATGAACCGGTCGATCATGTCGGTGATCGTGGGCGGTTTCGGTACCGGCGACTCCACCGGAACCGTGGCGGTGGCCGGTGATGCGGCCGTGCGGACGGTGACGGCGGACGACGTGGCGATCCAGCTCGCCTATGCGCAACGGGTTCTCGTAGTACCGGGATACGGGTTGGCGGCCGCCCAGGCCCAGCACGAACTGGCCGAACTCGGCACCATCCTGGCCGAGCGCGGGGTGGACGTCGGCTACGCCATCCACCCGGTGGCCGGCCGGATGCCCGGGCACATGAACGTGCTGCTGGCGGAGGCGAACGTGCCGTATCCGCTGCTCAAGGAGATGGACGAGGCGAATCCGCTGTTCGCCCAGACCGATGTGGCACTGGTGGTGGGGGCGAACGACGTCACCAATCCGGCCGCCCGCCGCCCCGGGAACCCGGTGTCCGGCATGCCGATCCTGGACGTGGACCACGCCAAGTCGGTGGTGGTGATCAAGCGGTCGATGGGCAAGGGCTACGCCGGGCTGGACAACGAGCTGTACACCGATCCGAAGACCGGCATGCTGTTCGCCGACGCCAAGGCGGGTCTGGCGGAGATCACCGCGGCGGTCAAGACCCTGGTGGCCTGACGCGGCCGCAGCGTCGGCGGGCGCCACGTTGGACCGGCGCCACGTTGGACCGGCGCCACGTTGATCCGGCGCGAGGTGGGGCCGGAGTTCGCGTCGCCCGCAGCGTCAGCCGGCGCCCCGTCGGACGGCGCCAGGGTCGGCCGGCGTTCGCATCGCAGGCAGCGCACCCGGCTTGCGCGGATCAACTTGCCGGATTCCCGCCCGAAATGCCCGGGTAGTCATGATGTTGATCCTCGCAAGCAGAAGTTGATCCTCGCCGGACTCGGGGGGTCAGCAGCCGGCGGACTGCAGCTTGGACCAGGTGCGACTGTCCACCCGCCCGTTGCCGGGCAGCCGGTTGTCGGTCTGGAAGCGCTGGACCGCAGCCTTGGTGCCCGGCGTGTAGACGCCCCAGGTGTCGATGCCCAGGTCGTCGATCCGGTACCGCAGGTGGCTGGCGAGCATCCGTTGCAGCTCGCCCACCCACTGGCCGTGGGTGCCCACCCGGTCGAAGCGCGGCAGCGAGCGGGGCCGCACCGGGCAGATGCACGAGACGAAGTCCGACGCGGTCTCCGGCGACGCGCCCTTGATGAAGGCGTCGTACGGGCCGGCGATCCGGTCCTGGCAGGCGTCGTAGGGCTGGCGGAACGGGCCGGCGTACAGGATCAGCGTGTTGGTCTGGTTGGTGAACAGCTGGCAGGACTTGGTGGAGTCCGCGGCCTTGGCATCCTGCGGGACGAGGCCCTGCTGCTTGAGCGAGGCGATCCGCTGGGTGAAGGCCTGCGGTGTCAGCTCGCTGGCCAGCTGCACGATATAGCCGTCGCCGCAGGCGATCTGCTGAGTGGGTACGCCGTAGTCGGCGGCCTTGGTGGTGGGCGAGGTGCTGGTCTTCGCCTTCGACGAAGCCTTGACCGTCGCCTTCGTGGGGGAGGTCTTGGTGCCGGTCGCCTTCGTGCCGGCCCCCTTGGTGGTGGGTGCCGCCGTGCCGGGGCTGGCGGTGACGGTGACGGTGACGACGCCCTGCGGCGCTGCGCGCTTCTCGTCCGCTCCACCCGACCGGTCGGTAGGGTCGCTCGAGCCGGTCGTCCCGCCCCGCGTCGGGGTGCTGGACCGATCCGTGCTGGTCGGGTCCACCGCACCGGCCGTCGGGGTGGGCGGCGGCACCGCGCTGCGGTCGGTGTCGTCGGCCTGGCTGCTGCCCAGGTGCGGGCCGATCAGCAGGGCGGCGACGACCACCAGCACGGTGGCCAGGGCCACCAGGCCCACGCCGATCAGCGCGCCGCGGCGCCGGTCGCTGCGGGGCGGCAGCGTGGAGGCGACCTGGGTGCCCAGCGGCACCTGGTCCTCGGCCAGGCCGGGAACGATGCCGGTTGCGCCGGCCGGATCCGGGTCGGCGGCGCCGCTGCCGGAGCGCGGCGCGTCCCAGAAGCCGGGGGGCGGCGAGCCCTGGGTGAACAGCCGGGGCAGCGTCGGGGTGTCGTCGGGGTCGAGCTGATACCGGCTTTGCCCGTACCCGGCGACGGTGGGCCAGGCATCGGGGTCGTACCCCGCGGGCCCGGCGTGCGTGGGGTCGCCGGCGGGACCGGAGTACGCGGCGTTGCCAGCGAGTCCGGCGTTCGCGGCGTCTCCGGCGGGACGGGCATCGCTGACCGGCCCGGCGTGCGCGGCGTCGGCACTGGAGTTCGTAGCGTCGTCACCGGGACTGTCACCGGCCCCGGCGGGCGGGTCACCGGGGGCCCAGTCCCTGTCGGTGGTGTCGCCGGTGGGTGTCATGCCACCGGTGCTCGCGGCCTCGGGTGCCGCGCTGTCGGGTCTCCATCCGGAGTCGTCGGGCCCCGAACCCGGCGTCTGCGGCTGGTCGGCCATGCCTGTTCGACCTTTCGATGCTCGGTGCAGCCAGCGTGTCGGCTGTCAGGTACGCCGGGCCGGTCGGGCCCGTGGCGGGCGGCTGCCGCGCAGATGGGGCGGCGCGCGAGTTCATTGTGCTGGACCGGGGCCGTCTTGCCCACCCGGCCGCCTCGTGGCGACGCTGTGACCTGCACCGATAAGCCACAATCCGAAGAGTCGGTAAACCGGTCATTGCTGCCAAACAGCCCGTTCCACCAGTCGACCGTTGCCGGTGGCGGAGTCCCGTGGCGGCTGCGATCCATCGTTGTCGGCCGACACAGATCACACCGCGCCCGGGCGGTGATCCGCACACCCGCGGAGCATCCTGGGTCGATGGGCGAGGACATCTGGGCCGGTCTGGCCGACCGATTCGCCGACGACGCCTACGCCACCGTGAAGGGGTTCGTGCGGACGTACGTGTTGCACCAGCACCTGCTGGAACACCTGCCACCGCCCCCGGCGGCGGTGCTGGACGTCGGCGGCGGCGCCGGGCACCAGTCCTTCCCGCTGGCCGTGGCCGGCTACCAGGTGACGCTGCTGGACCCGTCGCCGGCGATGCTGGACAAGGCACGCGGGCGCCTG
>DASSTH010000265.1:0-4223 GCA_035708025.1 Nakamurella sp.
GCATTCTTCGCCGGGACGTACAACGGACATCCGATGGTGGTGGCGGCTGCGCTCGCCACGATCGAGAAGCTGCGCACCGAACCGGTGCACGAACACACCTTCCGGCTCGGTGAGCGGGTCCGCTCCGGCATCTCGGAGATCTGCCGGCGGCTGGACGTCCCGGCGGTGGCGACCGGGTACGGGTCGGTGTTCGTCACGTACTTCATGCCTGGTCCACCGCCGCGCAACTACTCCGAGCTGTTGGCCAACGACGTGGACACCTTCGTCGGATACCGCCGCAACCTGCTGGAGCACGGATTCTTCGAACTCCCGCTGAACCTCAAGCGCAGCCACATCTGCTATGCGCACACCGACGATGACATCGACCGATACCTGGCCTCAGCCGAGCAGGCCATCACCCGCGCACTCTCCTCCCGAATCAGTACCAGCGGCGCATCCACCATGGGCGGCGTCGCCCAGACAGACATTCCCCGGCCACCCCACCGGTAGAAAGGACCACCCATGCGACACCGCAAGGCCCTCGTCGCCATCGTGTTAGCCGCCGCCATGGCCCTGGCCGCGTGCTCATCCGGTGGCTCGGGCACCGGCGACACGTCCGCCGCCAGCACGTCCGCCGGCGACACATCAGCCGCCGGCACCAGCGAGCAATCCACCGCGGCGAGCCAGTCCGCCGAGCCGACCGACAGCAGCACGACAGCCGCGCCACAACCCGCCCAGGGCGGCAGCATCACGGTCGGCGCCGCGCAGGGCCTGCAGCAACTGAACCCGGCCATCCGGACCTTCGCCTGGGAGGAGGTGCTGTTTCCGCTGTTGTGGAACGGGCTGACCAAGACCGATCAGCAGGGCACCGTCGTCGCGGACCTGGCCACCTCGTGGGAGGCTTCGGACGATCAGAAGACCTGGACATTCCACCTGCGGGACGGCGTGACGTTCTCTGACGGCACGCCGTTCGCCGCCCAGGATGTCGTGGACACGTTCGAGTACTACCTCAAGCCCGACACGGCGACGCAGGAGGCCAATAAGATCGCGACGATCGATTCCGTGAAGGCGGCGGACGACAAGACCGTCACCTTCACGCTGAAGGCCCCCAACGCACTGTTCCCCAGCGCGATCGTCTGGGTGAAGATCATGAAGGTGAGTGCGCTGTCAACGATCGACAAGGACCCGATCGGCACCGGACCGTTCGTCGTCAAGGAATTCGTCCCCAGCGACCATCTGACGCTTGTGCGGAACGCCAAATACTTCGGCGACCCCGCGCCGCTGGACGAGATCAAGATCGTCGCGGCCAGTGACGCGGCGTCCGCGGCGAGCTCGCTGGCCTCCGGCGATCTGGACATCCTCTGGTCGCTGCCGTTGAGCGATGTGGACCAGTACAAGGACAGCGACAAGGTTTCCATCGTGCTGCCGGCGTCGCCCAGCCAGTGGCCCTCCTGGGAGGTGGACGCCACCGCACCACCGTTCGACAACGTCAAGGCCCGCCAGGCACTGGCCTACGCTGTCGACCGCCAACAGATCCTGGACGCCGCCTACTACGGTCAGGGTGAAATCTCCCCGACCAACAACCCGCTCGGCACCAGCAACCCCTGGTTCTCTGCAGACGGGCTGACCGACTACTCCTACGACCTCGACAAGGCCAAGGAACTCTTCGCCGAAGCGGGGGTCAAGGAGGGGGACACCCTCACCTGGTGGGGCATCGGCGGTGCCTATCCGGAGTGGCAGACCTCCGGCCAGATCCTGCAAGCCAGCCTGAAGCAGATCGGCATCAACCTGAAGATCGAGAGCAACGACGTGTCCACCTGGGTGGACAAGTTCTACCCCGCCGGCAAGTCGTATCCCGGCCTCATCGTGCCGAACTTCCAATCCACACCGGTCGAGCCCGCATTCTCGATCAACTTCCTACTCAAGGGCCGCTGCGAATGCAACTGGGACGACCAGCAGTTCGCCGACGCGTACACCGCCGCGATCGCCGAGCCGGACGCCGACAAGCGGAAGGCAGCCTGGGCCGATGTCCAGAAGATCGTCAACGAACAGGTCCCGGTGATCGTCCCGCTGCAGTCGAACGTGGCCACCGCGGTGGCGAAGAAGATCTCCGGGGTGTGGGTGGAGGGCGGCGGCCAGCTGCACCTGGAGACCGCGGCACTGGCCACCTCGTGACATGGTTCGGATGATCCTGCGGAGACTCGCGGTCAGCGTGGTGATGCTGACCGCGGTCTCCGCGCTCATCTTCGTCGTACTGCGCCTGCTGCCCGGTGACCCGGTGATCACCCGGCTCGGGGCAACCCCAGGCATCAGCCCGGCGACCATCGCCCAGCTGCGCAAGGACGCCGGGCTGGACGACCCGATCGTCGTGCAGTACCTGTCCTGGATGGGCGGCGTGCTGCACGGCGATTTCGGCCGGTCCTACTTCAACCAGTACTCGGTGACCCAACTCATCGGGCAGCGCCTGCCCACGACGATAGAACTGACGATCCTATCCATGATCATCGCGGTGGTGCTCGCCGTGCCGGCCGCGTTGCTGACCGCCCGCCGGCCCGGTGGGGTGCTCGACCGGGCGCTGACGACGCTGTCCAGCGCCGGCATGGCGCTGCCCAACTTCATCGTCGGAGTGCTGCTCATCGTGATCTTCGCGGTGAAATGGAGCGTGCTGCCCTCCCGTGGGTTCATCCCGATCGGCGAGTCGTTGGGCGGCAACCTGCGCTCCATGCTCCTGCCGTCGCTGACGTTGGCCATAGCGGCGGCGCCGCTGCTGTTGCGGTTCCTGCGTGCTTCGTTGCTGGAGGTGCTGACCGCGCCGTTCATCCGCACGGCGCGCGGCAAGGGCGCGTCCGATGCCCGGGTACTGCTGTTGCACGCGTTTCGCAATGCGTTGATCCCTGCCGTGACGATGCTCGGTCTGATCGTCGGCTACACACTCGGCGGCGCCGTCATCATCGAGTACATCTTCGGCTTGCCGGGTCTCGGATCGCTCGCGGTGGATTCGGTGACCAAACGGGACTACGCGGTGCTGCAGTCCTGCGTGCTGCTGATCAGCGCGATGTTCATCCTGACGACGCTGGTGGTCGACATCGTGACGGGCATCCTGGATCCACGGCTGCGGACGGGTCGGGGCCGTGGCTGAGACGACCACCGTGGCCATCCAGGCAGCACCCCGCCGGGGCCGGCCGCGCGACGTCGTGGCGTTCGCTGCGGCAGCCATCCTGGCGGTGATCTGCCTCGGCTGCATCTTCGCGCCCGTCCTGGCGCCGTACGACCCGACCGAACTGTCGCCGAACCGCTTCGCCGGGCCCGGTTGGGCGCATCTGCTCGGCACCGACGAACTCGGCCGGGATCTGCTCTCGCGCATCATGTACGCGGGGAGGACCACGATCGAGATCGCGGGTGGGGCCACTCTGGTCGCCATGCTGCTCGGCCTGCTGTGGGGCCTGGGCGCCGCCTTCGCCCGTGGAGTCGTCGACGACATCCTGATGCGCCTGGCCGACGTGACCATGGCGGTGCCGCAGATGCTGCTGGCTCTGGTGTTCGTCGCCGGATTCGGCGCCAGTCCGGTGAAGCTCGCGGTGATCGTGGGCGTGCTGTTGACTCCGGTGACGGCGCGGATGATCCGCTCCGCGGTGCTGGCCGAGAAGGCCGCCGACTACTATCTGTCCGCGGTGGCGTGCGGCATGACCAGACGCCGGCTGGTGATCACCGAGATCCTGCCGAACGTTTGGGCCCCCGTCGGCGTGCAGGCGGCGATCAACGTCGCGAGCGCGGTGATCCTGGAAGCTTCGCTAAGCTTTATCGGCCTCGGCATCCAGGACCCGGACATCTCCTGGGGGCTCCTCGTGCAATGGGGGTACCAGAAGCTGAGTCGATCGCTGGGTTACGTCGCATTTCCGGCGCTGGCCATCCTGATCACCATCTGGATGTTGAACCTGCTGGCCGACCAGCTCGGCCGAACCGATGGTCGGCGGTCGTCATGACGGGCGTGGAACCGATCCTGGACGTGCAGAACCTCGCCGTCCGGTTCGGCAGGGTGCCCGCGGTGCAGGGCGTGTCGTTCTCGCTGCGACCGGGCCAGCGGATCGGTCTGGTCGGCGAATCCGGCTCGGGCAAGTCGGTGACGGCGCTGTCGATGATGCGCCTGACGGAACGCGCCACCACGACCGGCAGCATCGTGCTGGACGGCACAGATGTGCTGACCTTGTCGCCGCGCCGGATGCAGGCGATCCGCGGATCCCGGA
>DASSTH010000266.1:0-6054 GCA_035708025.1 Nakamurella sp.
GTGCTCGGCGCTGTTCCCGGCCTCCTGGGAACGGATCGCCCGGGGCCACGGGGCCCCGGCCGCGGTCGCCATGCGGGACGCGATGCGCGACTCGGTGCGCGAGGTCGGGGCGGTCACCGCGGCGGAGGGCATCGACTGCGACTACCGGCGCGGCGGCACGCTGGCCTTCGCCCGGTCCGCGGCACAGCTGACGCGAGCCCGGGCGGAGGTGCGGGACGCGACCGGCGGCCGGAGGATCGGCGACGACGACCTGCGCTGGCTGGATCCCCAGCAGCTAACCGAGATCGCCGGCGTGTCAGGCGCTCTGGGTGCCACCTTCACCCCGCACTGCGCGGCCCTGGATCCGGCCAAGCTAGTGCGTGGACTCGCCGACCTGGTGGTGGCCCGCGGAGCGCGGCTGTACGAGCAGACGCCGGTGACGGGCATCGCCGCGCATCGCGCGATCACCCCGTACGGCACCGTCACCGCCCGGTCGGTGATCCGCGCCACGGAGGCGTTCACCGTCCGGCTGCCCGGACACCGCAGGGATCTGGCACCGGTGTACTCGCTGATCGTGGCGACCGAACCATTGGACCAGGACCGGCTGGCAGCGGTGGGCCTGGCCGGCCGGCCGACCTTCACCGACCATGCGCACCTGATCTGCTACGGGCAGCGCACCGCGGACGGCCGGATCGTGTTCGGCGGGCGCGGCGCGCCGTACCACTTCGGCTCGTCACTGGACCGGGCGCACGACCGGGACGAGCGGGTTTTCCGGCGGCTGCGCGCCATGCTGCTGGAGATGTTCCCCGCGCTGCACGGGGTCTCGTTCACCCACTCGTGGGGCGGTGCGGTGGCCGCCCCCCGGGACTGGCACGCCTCGGTGGGCTACCACCCCGAGACCGGCCTGGGCTGGGCGGGCGGCTACGTCGGTGACGGGGTGTCCACCGCCAACCTGGCCGGGCGCACCCTCGCGGACCTCGTCACCGCCCGGGACTCCGCCCTGACCCGGCTGCCCTGGGTGGGTCACCGGTCCCGGCGGTGGGAGCCGGAACCGCTGCGCTGGCTGGGCGTCAACGCCGGACTGGCGGTGATGAAAGCGGCCGACGCCACCGAGGCACGCACCGGCCGGCCGTCCCGTGCCGCGGCGATGTTCGGCCGGTTGCTCGGCGGCTGACCCCCGTCGCTCGGCCCGCGCCCACCCATCCGCGCTGATCAAATTCGAGTGCCTGTGACTGGTGAGGCGCGAGGGAGGCAATCCATCCGCGCGGCCGCCGATGATCAGCGCCGACGGTCACCGGCGAGCGCCCGAGTGGTGGACGTCATAGGGTCGGTGTGCTCAGAACCAGCGACGGCCGGTGATGGTCGTCACCGGGTCGGTGTGCTCAAAACCAGCGCTCCAGCACCAGGGCGACGCCGTCCTCGTCGTGGTGCGGGCCGACCTCGCGGGCCACCGCCGCCACCTCCGGGTGCGCGTTGGCCATCGCCACCGACATGCCCGCCCACTGCAGCATCTCCAGGTCGTTGGGCATGTCGCCGAAGGCCACCACGTGCGCCGGGTCGATCCCCCACTGTGCGGCCAGCACCGCCAGCGCCGCACCCTTGGTCACCCCGGCCGCGGCCACCTCGATCAGCCCGTCGTTGCTGGAGTAGGTCACCTGCACCTCGTCCCGGCTCGCGGCCCGCGCCGCGTCCAGCAGGGCGCCGGACTCCATCCCGTACCGCACCAACAGCTTGGCCGCCGGCCCGGCCAGCAGCTCGGCCCGGCTGGCGACGTGGTACTCGCCGTCGTCCCAGGGGTGCACGTATTGCGGCTCGGCCCAGAAGTCCTCGGCGGTCACGCCCACCCGCTCCACCGCCAGCGCGTAGTCCAGGGCCAGCAGGTCCAGATCGCCCACGAAGCGCTGCATCACGGCGGGCTGCAACACGGTGCTGGACAGCACCTGACCGGCCGCGATGTCGTAGACCACCGCGCCGTTCATGCACACCGCGGTGCCGGTGAAGCCAGCATCGATGACGGGATCCAGCCAGCACACCGGCCGCCCGGTGGCGATGACCACCCGGGCCCCGGCCTCGGCGGCCCGCAGCAGGGCGGCGGCGTTCCGGGCGCTGACCGCGCCCGCGGCGTTCAGCAGCGTGCCGTCCATGTCCGAGACCACCATCGCCGGGGCGGTCGAGCCCACGCCGGGGCTTCCCGGTGCGGTCGTCTGCGGCATGGTCACCCGTCCATTGTTCCAGCCGACCACGGTCGGGTGGCCCAGCGTGCGCCATGACGCACGCCGGACCGCACAACCCGGACCGGGATGGCCAGGATCAGCGGGCCGGCTCCAGCACCTCGCGGCCACCCAGGCCGGACCGCAGTGCCGCCGGCACCCGCACCGAGCCGTCCGGCTGCTGGTGGTTCTCCAGGATGGCCACCAGCCAGCGGGTGGTGGCCAGCGTTCCGTTCAGTGTGGCGGCGATCTGCGGCCGGCCGTCGTCGTCCCGGTACCGGATGCCCAGTCGGCGCGCCTGGAACGTGGTGCAGTTCGAGGTGGACGTCATCTCCCGGTAGGTCTCCTGGGACGGCACCCACGCCTCGCAGTCGAACTTCCGGGCGGCCGAACTGCCCAGGTCGCCCGCCGCGACATCGACGACCCGGTACGGGATTTCGACCGCAGCCAGCATCTCCTCCTCGAACGCCAGCAGCCGGGCGTGCTCCTCGGCGGCCTGCTCGGGGCGGCAGAAGACGAACATCTCCACCTTGTCGAACTGGTGCACCCGGATGATCCCGCGGGTGTCCTTGCCGTAGGAGCCGGCCTCCCGGCGGAAGCACGAGGACCACCCGGCGTAGCGCAGCGGATCGCCGGACAGGTCCAGGATCTCGCCGGAGTGGTAACCGGCCAGCGGCACCTCCGCGGTGCCCACCAGGTACAGGTCGTCGGCCTCCAGCCGGTACACCTCGTCGGCGTGCTCGCCCAGGAAGCCGGTTCCCTCCATGGCCTCCGGCTTCACCAGCACCGGCGGGATCATCGGCACGAAGCCGTGTCCGACCGCGGTGCTGACCGCCAGGTTCAGCAGCGCCCACTGCAGTTGGGCGCCGACGCCGCGCAGGAAGTAGAACCGGGCCCCGGACACCTTGGCGCCCCGGTCGGTGTCGATGGCGCCCAGCCGTTCGCCGAGTTCCAGGTGGTCGCGCACCGGAGCGGCCAGCGCGGGCGGCTCGCCCACGTGCTTGAGCACCACGAAGTCCTGCTCACCGCCGGCCGGTACCCCCTCCTGCACGACGTTCGGGATCGCCAGGTGAGCCTGAGTCAACGTCGCATTGGCGTCCGTCTCGGCCGCCTCGGCGTCCCGCACCTGCGCGGCCAGTTCCTTGCCCCGGGCCAGCAGCGCCGGCCGGTCCTCGGGCGACGCCTTGCCGACGCTGCGCCCCAATTCCTTCTGCTGGGCCCGCAACCGGTCGGCGTTGGCCACCGCCGCGCGACGGGCCGCGTCGGCGTCCAGCAGCCGGTCCACCGCGGACGGGTCCGCGCCCCGGGCGCGCTGGGAGGCACGCACGGCCTCCGGGTCGTCGCGGAGCAGGCGCAGGTCGATCACCCGTCGAGGGTATCGTCCGGCCACTCGTGCCTCGAACGGATCTCCCGCCCGGCCGGCGGACCAACGGAGGCGTCCTACCCGCGCTGGATGGCAGCGAGGACGGTGCGGGCGCGCCGACCGCGCCGGTCCCGGCATGATGGAGCCATGGCGGTGGCGATGTCTCCGGAGGAGTTCGAGGAGCTGGTCGCCGACGCGCTGGATCTGATCCCGGAGCAGTTCACCCGGGCGATGGACAACGTGGTGGTGCTGGTCTCGGACCGCCATCCCACCCGCAACCTGTACGGGCTCTACCACGGGGTCGCGTTGACCAACCGCACCATCCAGTACTCCGGTCACCTGCCGGACACCATCACCATCTACCGTGAGCCGATCCTGGCGCACGCCGCCACCGTGGACGAGGCCCGCCAGCAGGTGGCCACCACGGTGATTCACGAGGTGGCGCACCACTTCGGCATCGACGACGACCGGCTCGACGAGCTGGGCTGGGCCTGAACAACCGCGGCGGAGCCGCAGAGGGGCGGTCGGCACCGTGCAGCAGCAGCGGCCGCCCGGGCCGGCCCGGTCGTCCGGTACCTCCGTGCGGCGGCGGGTCGGCGTGGTCGGCGCCGGCGGCATGGCGCACGAGCACCTGCGGGCTTGGGCCCAGCTGGGGACGGAGCTGCACCAGTTCTCCACCGGCAGCCGCGGTCCGGCGACCGCCGCCCGGCACCGGGCGGTGCTGCACCCGGACCTGGATTCGCTGATCGCTGCGGTCGACATCGTGGACGTCTGCACACCCACCCCGACCCACCCACAGCTGGTGCTGGCCGCCGCGGCGGCGGGCCGGCAGGTGATCTGCGAGAAGCCGATCGCGCGCGACCACCGGGCCGCCGGCAGCATGATCGCGGCCTGCGCGGCGGCCGGTGTGCAGTTGCACGTCGGGCAGGTGCTGCGCTACTTCCCCGGCTACGCCGCCGTCCGGGACGCCGTCGCGGCGGGCCGGCTGGGACGGGTCCGCGGGCTCCGGCTGGAGCGCCGGGTGGCGGTGCCGGCGGCCGGCTGGTTCTCCGACGAGGAGGCGTCCGGCGGGGTGATCGTCGACCTGATGATCCACGACATCGACTACGCCCGCTGGGTCGCCGGAGAGGTCACGGCGGTTCGGGCCGGGCTGACGACCGGTCCCGACGGCACCGTCACCGCCGATGCCGAGCTGCGGCACCGCGAGGGCGCGGTATCCCTGCTGACCGCGGCCTGGGACGCGCCCGGCCGTGACCTGTGGACGGCGATGGCGGTGACGGGGTCCGCGGCGACCGTCGAACACCGCAGCGACTCCGGCGGCGAGCTGCGCTGGTCCGCCCCGGACGGGACGGTCACCGCGGTCGAGCAGTTGCCGGCCGGCCCGTCACCGTTCGTGGATCAGTTCGCCGAGTTCCTGCGCGCCATCGACGGCGGACCGCAGCCCCGGGTCGGCCCCACCGACGCCCTCGCCGCGCTCGACATCGCCCTGGCGGCACTGGAATCCGCGCGCACCGGGCTTCCGGTCGAGCCGGTCGCGCCGTCTGCGGACGATCCGGAGCCGCCCCGCACGTCCACCGGCTAGCCGCGGATGTCCGGCTCCTGGTCGCCGCCCGGTCCGGTCCGGCCGGCGGCCACCGCCACCCGGGCGAACTCCCGCAGGTGGGCGCGGGTGGCCTCGTCGGTGGAATAGATGCTGACGCCGCGCAGCCCGCGGGTGAGCAGCACCTTGTACACGTTGCGCACCAGGCGATCGAAGTCCGCGTCACTGACCACGGCGGTATTGCGGAAGTCCGGATCCTTGTTGGCCCGCCGCACCGACGTCCACGCCCCGTCGCGCCACACCAGGTCCGGCCCCATGATCACCCCGGCGTAGTCGTACTCGAAGCCCTGAGCGGTGTAGACGCAGCCCACCTGTCCGAAGCCCGCCGGGTCGGTGGCCCACAGTGCGGCGGCGGGTGCCCCGCCCACGGACCGCTCCCCCTTGAGGTTCCACGGCCGGGACCAGTCGCCGATCTGCACGTCAGGCACCAGGACGCCTCCCGGCCCAGGATCGCTCCACGGCCAGCAGTAGCCGGCCGCCATCCGCGCGCGGTGGCCCTGGGCCAGCCGGGTACGCAGCCCGGCCTCCAGTTCCGCGGGGGAGTCGACCACCTCGACGTCGAAGTGCGGGTCGCCCACCCAGGGCACCGGCCCGCCCGGGTCCAGGCCCAGCAACCGCTTGACCCATCGCACGTACTCCAGTGATCCGCCGCAACGGAACTGGGCGTCCAGTTCGATCGTCACCAGCTGCATGCCGTGCGCCCTGGCGCGGTCACTGATGTCGGCGACGGTGCCCAGTTCGCCCGGTCGCACCACCTGGAACTCGTCGAGCAGGAACACCGGAACGGCTGCCGCATCGAGCAACTCGTCCAGTTGCGGCCGGTCGGTGCGGAACTGCGCCCTGGTCCACCGGTTGGCCGAGGTGCGCCGGATCCGGTGCGCCTCATCGAGGATCAGCGCGTC
>DASSTH010000267.1:0-3939 GCA_035708025.1 Nakamurella sp.
CACTCATTCGCCTGCGGCTCGCGCCAGGACACCAGGGCGAGCCGGCCCCCCGGACGCAGCGCCCGGCCGATGTTGCTGAACGCGGCCACCTGGTCGGCGAAGAACATCGCGCCGGTGCGGCTGATGGCGACATCGAACGAGGCCGGGTCGAAAGGCCAGATCTGCGCGTCACCCCGCACGAACGTCACATTCGACAGGCCCGACGCCGCGGCGGCGGCACGGGCACGCTCCAGCATGGCCGCGGAGAGGTCGATGCCCAGCACCCGGCCGGGGCCAGCCGCAGCTGCGGCCTCCAGTGACGAGCCACCGGTCCCGCACCCGACGTCGAGCACCCGCTCGCCGCTGGTGATGCGCGCCGCCGCCATGAGGGCGGCCTGGTGTTCGCGCACCGAAGTCTCGAAGAAGTCGGCGTGCTCCGCCCAGATCTGGCCCTCGTCGCCGTCCCAGGCTTGCTCTTGCGCCCGGTTCTGTTCGGCGACGGGCTGTTCGTTGGCCGGCATGACGCCCTCCCGACCGGTGTCAGTCCCAACGCCACCATTGTGTCGCGCGAGGGCGGGTGAGGTGAAGCCCGTCGCCTCCGGGAACGCTGCCGAGGCACCGCCCGCACGCACCGAGAACCGCGGCAGTCAGGACTGCGACGAACCCGCCGCGATCGCGTCCAGGTCGCGGACGGCGTAGCGGTGATGCTCCCACTCCTCCTCGAGGATCACGTGCAGGCAGGACAGGGTCGTCTCCGGGTACTGCGGGGCGTGCGGGTTCCGCCGAACCGTGGCCAACTCTTCGGCGGTGACGGTGGTCAGGAAGTCGCGCACCATCGCCACCCGGTCCGCCCGCGCCTCCAGCACGGCGTCGTATGACGGCGTCTCGGTGCTGAACACCGACATGTCCAGGCCGCCGGCCGCGGTGCCGGAGTCCACCTGGCCGAGCGGGTGGTACGGCTGCTCGAGTTCGAGGATGCCCCGCCCCAGCCAGGTGTCGGTGGCCATCACCAGGTGCCGCAGTGTCTGGGCGAACGACCACTCGCCGTCCACCGACACGTCGACGGTGCCGGTCGGCATCGCTGCCGCTCGCTCCAGGGTGGCGTCCCAGGTGCGCTGCAACGCAGCCCAGGCCGTGCGCAGCCCGTCGGGAGTGTCGGCCCGCCGCTCCGCCCGGCCGGGAAAACGGCGGTTCAGTTCGGCGTCCACGAACGGGCGCACGTCCACCCCGTTGACCAGCAGCCCGGCGTTACCGTCACCGAGCCACGGGGCATCGATGTCCGCGCCGGACACCTCCACTCCGCGCATCACCACGCCGGACAGGTCGGCCCCGACGAACCGGGCGCCGGTCAGGTCGGTGCCGGTGAACCGCGCGCCCCGCAAATCGTCGGACCGGGTGAACGTCGTCATGACCGTCGTTCATACCAGCCGTCAGGGACACCGTCCGGTCCAACCGTCACGGACAGCGCCCGGTGATCAGGTACGGCGTGCCGCCGCCCAAGGCCAGGTCGGGCCGCCACCGCACGGTCAGGTCGACGAAGCCGGCCGCCGCGAACGCCGTCACGATCGGCTCCGGGCTGTCCAGCAGCATGAACGGCAGCTCCGCCCGGGTGTCGGCCGTGTACGACTCGGCGAATTGCAAAGGCGCAGTCCCCTCGTCCCAGTCGGAGAACCAGCATCCGTCCACCGCTACAAGAAGGCCGCCGGGGCGCAGCAGCGCTCGCCAGTTGGCCATCGCCGTGCCCGGGTCCCGCAGCGTCCACAGCACGTGACGGCTGGTCAGGGCGTCGAAGCTGGCCGGCGGGAAGTCGGGCCGGACCGCGTCGCCGAGCAGGGCGTCGACGCGCAGGCCCCGCGCGGAGGCGGTGTCGGTCAGCACCCGCAGCATGTCGGGCGCCAGGTCGATGGCCGTCACCCGATGGCCCAGGGACGCTGCGGCCAACGCCAGGTAACCGGTACCGCACCCGACGTCCAGGATCCGCGCCACGGGGTCCGGAAGCACGGAGGCCAGGTCCTCGACCCACCGCCGGTAGCCAGCGGATCCGTACTCCGCGACGTTGCCGGCGTGTGCCTCGTAGCCGGCCGCGATCGCCGACCAGAAGCCGGTGATCCGTTCCTGGGCGCCGCCCGGGCCGGTCACCTCAGGGCTCACCCGGCAGGTCACGCAGCACGTCCGCCACCTTCGCCGGCAGGTCGCCGATCACCAGCAGCCGGGTCAGTCCCTCCGGCGTGGTCAGGAACTTGAACACCACCTGATAGCTGCGGTGCTGGCTGAGCAGGTAGGCAAACACGCTGAACAGCAGCAACGGCCAGGATGACGGCGCCCGGTGGGTCAGCACCAGCTCGTCGGGAGTGTCGGACTCCACCCGGTAGCCGTACCGGTGCAGCGTGTCGACCATCGACGATCCCACCCACCGTCGCACGTCCGCGGCCGGGCGAGCCGTCGTCCAGGTGACGTTGACCGAGGTGAGCACGACGATCAGTCCACCACACCCGGTTGGACACCGGGCTGATGATCGCGATACGGTCACCGGCGGCATCTCACAGCCGATGCCCATCCGTTGCGTGCCCTGATCGGGAACGAAAGGGCCCAGCCTGGCGTTATCACAGCTGAAGCGGGTGGTACGCCCACCCGATACCGGCGGCAGCCGGTGGCCCGGCATCGACCGGCCGGAACCAGCACCACCAGTATGAGGGGAAAGACGACCATGGCAGACCGCGTCCTTCGCGGCAGCCGGCTCGGCGCGACCAGCTACGAGGCGGACCGCAACCACGACCTGGCTCCGCGGCGCACCGCGACCTACCTGTGCCCGCGCGACCACGAGTTCACCGTTCCGATGGCCGACGACGCCGAGGTCCCCACGGTGTGGGACTGCCGGATGCACGGCCTGGAGTCGCAGCTGGTCGACGGCTCGGTGCCCGAGGCAAAGGCGGCCAAGCCCCCGCGGACGCACTGGGACATGTTGCTGGAGCGGCGTTCCATGGAGGAACTCGAGGAGATCCTCAACGAGCGGCTGGCCGAGCTGAAGGCCCGCCGCACCGCGTCCTGACACCGGTCACCGTCACAGGCTCGAACAGCGCCGTCCCACCCCGGGGCGGCGCTGTTTGCGTCTCCGGCGACCGTTCTGTCCGCCAAAAAAAAATTGCGACATTGAGCGCATTCCGTCGGACACGAAGCACGGAAATGTGGAACTCCGCGCGGGTGCGCGCCATCATGCAGATATGACGGAGTCGACCGAGCGCCTCGGCGCGGAGCCGCTCATCGCGGAGCAGATCCTGCGGACCGGAGCGGGCCCGGCGTCGGTCCGCGAGTCGGGCGAAACCGCCCACGCCGGCCGGCAGTCGATCCGCGATCAGCGGGACCAAGCCGACGCGGACCAGCAGACCATTCGCAACCTGCAGAACCAGGCCGAGGCAGACCAGCAGACCATTCGCAACCTGCAGGACGAGGCCGACGCCAACCGCGCGGCGATCCGTGAGCTGGAGGAGCAGGCGAGCGTGGACCGTGCGGTCATCGCCGTGCTGCAGGCCGAGGGCGAGATCGATCGCGGCCAGATCGCCAATCTGGAGGCGGCGTTGGTGACGGCGCGGCGGATCGGCGCGGCGATGGGCGTGCTGATGGCCCGCCACCGGATGACCGATTCCCAGGCGTTCGACGTGCTGCGCAAGGGTAGCCAGCACACCAACCGCAAGCTCCGCGACGTCGCCGACGAGGTGGTCCTGACCGGATTGCTGCCCGGGAAGTAGTGCGTGCGTCGGATGATGCCAGCCGATCGGTGACGGGCCGCCCCGGGTTCACTCGAGCCGATCGGTGACGGACCGCCCGGGGCGAACTCCCGCCGATCGGTGACGGGCCGCCCGGGTCGAACTCCCGCCGATGGTGACGGGCCGCCCGGGGCGAACTCCCGCCGACCGGTGACGGGAATCCACGCCCGCGCCCACTCGAACCGGCTGCCCACCC
>DASSTH010000268.1:0-3689 GCA_035708025.1 Nakamurella sp.
TGAGGTCCGCTGAGTCGCGACCTGCAGAAACGCCCCGCGAGGACTCAACGAGGTGCGATTTCCTACCGCGCCCCCGCTGCCCGGCCGCGCCTACCGCTGGCCGGCCGCCCCCTCCGCTGCCCGGCCGCCCTTCGGCTGGCCTACCGCCCCCTCCGCTGCCCGGCCGCCCTTCGGCTGGCCTACCGCCCCTTCCGCTGCCCGCCCGCCCTTCCGCTGGCCTACCGCGCCCCCGCTGCCCGGGGTGCGCCCCGCTGGCCTACCGCGTCCCCGCTGGCGTACCGCGTCCCCGCTGGCCTACCGCGCCCCGGCTGCCCGGGGTGCGCCTTTTGCCGCGATTGCCGCCTCTCACGGTGGCGGAGCCGCCCCGCCAGGTATGGCTACCGAGGTGGCATCCGAAGGGCGCCGTCCAGCCGGATCACCTCGCCGTTGAGGTAGTCCAGCGCCGCGATCGACAGCACCAGCGCCGCGTACTCGTCCGGCCGGCCGAACCGCGCCGGGAACGGCACCGTCGCCTCCAGTCCGGTGCGGAACTCCTCGGTGATGGACGCCATCATCGGGGTGTCCATGATCCCCGGCGCGATGGCCATCACCCGGATGCCGTGCTGAGCAAGGTCGCGGGCGGCGGGAAGAGTCATGGCGGCAATGCCCCCCTTGGATGCCGAGTAGGCGATCTGGCCCACCTGCCCGTCGAACGCGGCGACCGAGGCGGTGTTCACGATCAGCCCCCGCAGGCCACCGGCATCGATCGGGTCGGTGGCCGCCATCGCCTCAGCGGCCAGCCGCAACACGTTGAACGAGCCGATCAGGTTGATGCCCACCACGTTGCGGAACAGGTCCAGGTCGTGCACGCCCTTGCGGCCCAGCACCCGGGAGGCCCAGGCGACGCCGGCGCAGTTGACCGCCACCCGTAGCGGCCGGCCCGAGCCGGTGGCCGCGGACACCGCGGCGGCCACGTCGTCGGGGCTGGTGACGTCCCCTTCGACGCGCAGCACACCGTCGGCGGGCGGACCGGCCTTCTGCCAGCCACCGGGCAGGTCCACGCCGACCACGGTCGTGCCGGCGCCCGCCAGGGCGGTGGCGGTGGCCGCGCCCAGCCCGGACGCCGCACCGGTGACGATCGCCGCTGCCCCGCTGAGCTCCATCGTTGCTCCCCGTCCGTCGTGAGTCGCTTCGCCAGAAGGCTAGCGATCCTGCGGTGAGAGGTCGGCCCCGCTACCTCCGTTGCGTCCTGCAGATTGCGCGCAATTGCACGCAACCTGCAGACGCAAGATGGGATCCCGCGACTCACAGCGTTTCCACAGTCCGGCGTCATCGAGAACCAATCCTGATGCTTGAGCGTTCAATTCATCAGACGGACACCCGACGACGAGGGGACAGCCAGGATGCCCGAATCAGCCACGACCGCAACGACCGCGCCGAAGACCCCGACGGAACCCCCGACCGCACCTCATCGGAACACGGTCGGCTTCGGTGCGGTCCCGCGCCGGATCGCGCTCGGCGGTGGCCTTGCCGCGGTGGCCGGACTGGTGGTCGCGTGCGGCGGTCAGCCGCCCGCTGCATCGAATGCCGGCGGTGCCGATGCTGGTGGCGACGGCGGGACCGCCGGTTTCGGTTCGGGGTCCGACGGGTCGATCGTGGCTCTGGACTCGATCCCGGTCGGTGAGGCGGTGGCCGCCACCATCGCGGGCAAGCCGGCCGTCGTGGCGCGGCCCACCGCGACCACCGTCACAGCCTTCTCGGCGATCTGCACGCACATGGGCTGCACCGTCAACGTCGACGGGGCGCAACTCCGATGCCCGTGCCACGGCTCGCAGTACAACGCGCTGACCGGCGCCGTCACGCATGGCCCGGCACCACGGAACCTGCCGGAGATCGCCGTCAAGGTCAGCGACGGTCAGGTGCTGCAAGCCTGAATCCCACGCGGCTGGCCCTTTCGATCAGGCCGGAATCAGCCGAGCCACCCGTTTGATGGACTCGGGTGTCCGGTGGGTCACGCGGGCGAGGGCTCCGGCAGGTAGGCCAGCTGCACCAGCAGCGGCTTGCGCCCGCGGCGCACCAAGTGCCCCCGTCCGGGCGGCTGCACGGACAGCGACACCCCCGGGAACAGCGCACCCTCCTGCCGGTCGCCGGACAGCAGCAACCCAGACGCGCCGACCTCCCGCATCCGCTGTGGCACCGGCTCGTACATCGCCCGCCCGGCGCCTCCGGATCGCCGGCAGACCACCATGTGAAATCCCAGGTCCCGGGCCTGCGGCAGGAACTCCACGAACGGCGCCAGCGGCCCCGGACCGCCCGGGGACAGCAGGTCGTAGTCGTCCGCCAGCACCACGATCTCCGGCCCCTTCCACCACGACCGAGCCCGCAGCTGGGCGGCGGTGACATCGTCCGGTGGCAACCGGCCCTGCAGCTCCCCGGCCACCGCCCCGGCGATCCCGGACGCCATCGCGGCGGTCCCGGCGTACGCCCCGAGGTAGTCCTCCGGCACCACGTCCAGCAGGGTGCGCCGGACGTCGAACACCGCGAACACGACCTCGTCGTCGGTGTACCGGGAGATCAGGTCCTGCACCAACAGCCGCAGCAGCGACGTCTTGCCGGTCTCCGCGTCGCCGATCACCAGCAGGTGCGGCTCACCGCCGAACAGGTCCAGCCGCACCGGCCGCAGTTCCGCCTCGTCCACCCCGATCAGGATTGTGCCGTCCTTGCCGGCCCTGTCGCCCGCCCGCGACTGCAGTTCCCGGAAATCGACCAGGGTGGGCAGCATCCGGATCGGCGGGACGGGATCGCCGTCCCACGCCGCGGCGATCCGCCGGACCAGCCGTTCGGTGGGTCCGGAGTCGTCGGCGGGGGAGCTGGCGGGGGCATTGGAACCGCCATCGGTGACGGGGATCCCGGTGGAGCTCTCCGCATCGGGAGCGGTCGCCGAATTCGTCGCCAGCTCCGGCAACGCCACCTGCACCTGCAGCCCGCCCTCCACCAGGGCCCGGCCGGGGTTGTCGGCGCGCAGGTTCTCCGCGGCCTTGCGGCTGATGGTGGAGTCCACCGGGTCGTTGATGCGCAGCTCGATCTTGGTGCCGATGGCGGCCTGCAGCTGCATGCGGATGTCCGCCCACCGGCCGCAGGTCAGCACCAGGTGGATGCCGTAGCCGGGCCCGCGGGTGCCCACGTCCTGCACCAGGTCGGCCAGGTCCTCGAAGTCGTTGCGCAGCACCGGGTAGTTGTCGATCACCAGGAAGATGTCGGCCACCGGCAGCTGGGTGAGCCGGCCGGCCCGCCAGCGCTCCCGCATGGCCTCCACCGAGTCGACGCCCAGCCGGCCGAACAGCTGCTCCCGTTCGGCCAGCGCCGCGGCCACCTCGGCGACCGTGCGGCGCACCCGGTCGGCGTCCAGCCGGGAGGCCACCCCGGCCACGTGCGGCAGCCCGTCCAGCACCCGCAGCGACCCGCCGCCCAGGTCCAAGCAGTAGAACGACACCTCGCCCGGGATGTGGGCCAGCGCCAGCGAGATCACCAGGGTCCGCAGCAGCACCGACTTGCCGGACTGCGGCGCGCCCAGGATCACCAGGTGCCCGCCGGACGCGGCTGTGTCCAGTACCAGCGGTTCCTGCTTCTGCTCGGCCGGCTTGTCCAACAGCCCGATCACCGCCTTGAGCCGGCCGCCAGGTCCGTCGGCGTGCAGGCCCAGCACCGGA
>DASSTH010000269.1:0-3728 GCA_035708025.1 Nakamurella sp.
CAGCGCCTCGATGGCGATGGTCCCGAGCGTCACGTGGGCGGCGTCCCGCAACGAGACGTCCTGCGGCACGGGCGAGGTCAGGTTCCGGGGCACCACCACCCGGTCGGCGTGGTAGGCGCACTGGCTGCCGCTGCAGGCCACCCGATCGCCGGGTACGAGGTCCGTGACGGCCGGCCCCACCCGCTCCACCACGCCGGCGACGCTGTAACCCAGCGATGCGGCGTGGTCCGGTGGCATGCGCGGCCGGCGGGGCTGCCCGTCCACCGCCGACGACCGCAGCCGGGGCCAGACGAAGTCCGGATGCGGGTACTCGTGCGCGCCGGCCGGCGATATCTCGGTGGCGCGGATGATGGACCGCTCGGTGCCCGGGCTGATCACCGAATAGGCGCTGCGCACCAAAACATCTCCGGGGCCGAGTTCCGGCAGCATCTCATCGACCAGCACCACACCACCGTCCCGCGCCATCGCCCGGCGCACCTGCTCAGACATGGGCCCGCACCTGCGGGTTCACGATCGATCCGGTCCAGCCGGTGGTCAACCATTCGGTGGTGGCGGCGCAGATCTCCCGCCGCAGGTCGGCGAGGCTGTGCTCGGAACTGGCGGCGTCGTGGCTGGTCAGGACCAGGTTCGGTACCGCCCGCAAGGGCGAGTCGGCCGGCAACGGCTCGGTCTCGAACACGTCCAACGCCGCCCCGCCGAGCCGGCCGTCCGCCAACGCGTCGATCAGCGCCTGCTGCTGCACCACCCCGCCGCGGCTCGTGTTCACCAGCACGGCGCCGGGTTTCATCTGCCCGATCGTGTCGGCGTCGATCAGGTAGCGGTTCTCCGTGGACATCGGCACGTGCAGCGACACGAAGTCGGACTCGGCCAGCAGCGTCGGCAGGTCCACGGCCTGCACCCCGGGTGGCGCGGCGGCGACCGGATCGGCTCCCAGCACCCGGGCACCTAGCGCACCCGCGAGTTCCGCGACCCGCCGGCCGATCCGGCCCAGGCCCACCACCCCGACCGTGCTGCCCTGGATCCGGCGGATGCGCGCCGCGCCGGCCCGCCACTGGCCCGCTCGCATCTGCTCGTGCCGCAAGGCGATCTGCCGGGAGGTCGCCAACAACATCCCGATGGCGTGCTCGGCCACATCCTCGGTGCAGTACGACGGGGCGTTGGCCACAGCGATGCCCAACTCGGTGGCGGCGACCACGTCGATCTGGTCGTAGCCGACTCCCCAGCGCATCACCAGGCCGCACTGCGGCAGCCGCTCCAGCACGTCCCGGGTGAGATGCGGCGTCCACTCCAGCCAGATCACCCTGGCGTCGCCGGCTCGCTCGACAACCTCGTCACCGTCGGCGCAGCGGGCTACCTGCAAGGTGGCGCCCACCTTCGCCAGCGCCGCTCGCTCGTAGTCGTACGGCTCCAGATCGCCGACGTACTCCAACTGCAGGACTGTCGTCACCGCTGTGTCAACCTTTCCGTCTGGCCGGCGGTCGCCGGCTGGAGTGGTGTGGGGAGGTGCTGCGGTTCACCGGTGCCGGCGGCCCGGACCGCCGCGCTGATCATGGCCGTGGCCCACCAGCCGTCACGATGCCCTGCCGGCGGCGGCCCGCCGGTGTTCAGCGCCCTGACCAGTTCCTGGCTCTCCCGTCGGATGCCGTCCTCGGTTCCGGTCAATACGGTGGGCTCGCCGGTCCCGCGCCGGTGCACCAGGCGGCACAGCCGATCGGACAGCGTCAGCGACTCGTCCTCGCGAAAGAGCTGGACGTAGAACGTGCTGGCCGGCGGCGGACAGTTGAAGTCGCCCTGCACCAGGTTGGCGACGGATCCGTTGCCGAACCGGTAGACCGCGGCGATGTTGTCGATCAATCCGTTGCGGTGATAGAAGTTGGCCCCGGCCGCGGTGACGGTCACCGGGTCGGCACCGAGCAGGAAGCGCAGCAGGTCCACCGAGTGCACACCGGCGCTGAGCACGGTCCCCCCGCCCTGCACCGGGTCGTGCACCCAGCGGTCGTCCGGTAGCCGGTCGTACATGGTCTGCATGGTGGCCATCTGCGGTTCCGGCATCAGCCGACGGGCGTGTGCGACGAGCTGGTAGAAGCGCAGCTTGAAGCCGGTCATCGCGGTGACACCGGCGCGCTCCACGGCGTCACCGATGGTCTGGCACTCGGCGACCGTGAGCGCCATGGGCTTTTCTATCAGCATGTGCTTGCCGGCTTCGGCGGCCCGCAGGGCGTACTCGACATGCGAGTCGTGCCGGGTGCAGATGTAGACCACGTCGACCGCCGGGTCGGCGAACACCCGGTCGGCGTCCGCCGTCGCGTACCGCCCGCCGTGCCGGTCCAGCAGTGCCTGCGCCGCGGCGATGGTGGTGTCGCAGTATGCGTCGAACTGCAGTCCGCCGATACCGGCCACTGCATCGGCGTGCTGCGCTCCGATCTCGCCGCATCCGATCAGGGCGGCCCGCCAGTGGTGCATCACCGCTCAGTCCGACGCCCGGTCCGCTTGGCCGCCGGCGTCCGGGTCGGGCACCGCGTCGATCAGCCGGATGGTGTAGGGATCCACCGGGTGCGCGAGAACCTGCGCCACCGGCCCGGTCTCGCGCACCTGGCCGTTCTGCATGATCACCGCGTCGTCGGCGATGCTGCGCAGCACGCCGAGGTCGTGGGTGACGAACACCAGGGCCAGCCGGTGCTCGTCCCGCAGTTCGATCAGCAACTCGATGATGGACGCCTGTACCGAGACGTCCAGCGCCGAGGTGACCTCGTCACACAGCAGTACCTCGGGTTCGGCCAGCAGCGACCGGGCGATGGCCACCCGCTGCCGCTGCCCGCCGGACAGGTCCCGGGGGTAGCGGCCCAACAGCACGGGGGACAGGTGCACCCGCTGCATCATCGCGGCGATGAGCCGTTGCCGTTCCGCCCTGCCGGTGCGCGGGGCGAACAGCCGCAGCGGGCGCTCCAGCGACTGCCCGATGGTGTGTCGCGGGTTGAGGGTGGCGTCCGGATTCTGGAAGACGATCTGGATCGCCTTGCGCACGGCCATCGGCCGATTCGCCGCCAGCCCCACGAGTTCGGTGTCGTGGAAGGACATCCGGCCGCCGGTCGGGCGGATCAGCCCGGCCATCGCTTTGAGCAGTGTGGACTTGCCGCTGCCGCTCTCGCCGGCGATACCGAGCGTCCGGCCGGCCGTCACGGTCACCGACACGCCGTCCACCGCGCGCAGCGGCGCGGACCCGCCACGCCGGCGGAACTGGCAGGTCAGATCCGTCACGGTGAGCAGCGGGGCCGGGGCGGCCGGCTCCCGGACCGCAGCAGTCCCGGTCGCTCCGCCGCCGGGCGGCGGCACCTCGGCCGTGCGGATGCACCGGGCCAGATGACCGTCGGAGACCTCCACCAGCGGGATCGGCGCGGCGCAGGCGTCCACCCGCAGCGGGCAGCGGTCCAGGAACCCGCACTCGCCGACCGCCGCCGACGTGCGGGCCAGGCCGGGGATCCCTCGGGGCGGCGCGGTGGCGGACAGCGACGGCACCGCACTGATCAGGGCGGAGGTGTAGGGGTGACGGGGAGTGCGGTAGACCCGATCCACCGGACCGTGCTCCACGATCTGGCCGGCGTACATGATGGCCAGGTCGTCGCACACCGTGGCCAGCAGCGCCAGGTTGTGGCTGACGTACAGGGCGGCCACCCCGGTGTCCCTGGCCAGCGCGACGATCAGCCGGTTCACCTGGGCCTGGGTCACCA
>DASSTH010000270.1:0-8986 GCA_035708025.1 Nakamurella sp.
GTCGCGGAAGATCGCACCCGGCTGGCCGTTGACGTCGTGCCGCTGCATCGACATGTCGATGCGGAAGATGGACGGCACGGTCGTGGTGAGCACCCGGGCGACCTTGTCCATCCCGACGATCGCCTTGGCCCACTGCGGCGCCTTGCCGCCGCCGTCCCCGACCATCTGCACGTCGGCCGCCAGCAGCTCGCGGAGCCCGTCGACATCACCCACCCGGATCGCGTCGAAGAACCTCGCCGCCAGCTCCTCCCGCTCCCGGCGGTCGGCCTCGAAGCGCGGCCGGCCCTGATCCATGTGTTGCCGGGCCCGCGCCGCCAGTTGCCGGCACGCCGCCTCCGACCGCCCCACCGCTGCGGCGATGTCCGGGTAGTCGAAGGCGAACACCTCCCGAAGCACGAACACCGCGCGCTCCAACGGGCTGAGCCGCTCCAGCAGCAGCAGGGCCGCCATCGACACCGAGTCGGCCAGCTCGGCCGAGCGCTCCGGATCCTGATACGGGTCGGTGAGCAACGGCTCGGGGAACCACTGCCCGACGTACTGCTCCCGCCGCACCCGGGCCGAGCGCAGCACGTCGATCGACAGCCGGGTCACTACGGCGGACAGGAATGCCTTGGGCGACGTGGGCCGGGTGGGCAAGTCCGCGTAACGCAGCCAGGTCTCCTGCACCGCGTCCTCGGCCTCGCCGACGCTGCCCAGGATCCGGTAGGCGATCGCGAACAGCAGCGGCCGCAACTCCTCGAACTCTTCCGTCCGGGTCATGCCAGCGCCGCCTTGAAGCCGTCACGCCAGGAGGGGTATTGCAGGGTCCAGCCCAGTTCGGCCTTGGCCTTGGCATTGGAGAAGCCGCGGCCCTGGGTCATCATGATCACCGCCAGGTCTCCCGCCAGCAGCCGCGCCAGCCAGGTGGGCACGCGCAGCGGCCGCTTGGCCCCCGCGATCGCCGCCAGGTAGGGCAGCCACTCGCTCGCCGGGGCCGGTTCGTCGTCGACGATACTGAACACCCCCGTCACCTTCTGCTCGACCGCCAGCACGGTGGCGCTGGC
Source organism: Nakamurella sp. (assembly GCA_035708025.1). GTDB lineage: Bacteria > Actinomycetota > Actinomycetes > Mycobacteriales > Nakamurellaceae > Nakamurella. The sequence continues at coordinate 1,044 of DASSTH010000270.1, forward strand.
CGCATCGTCCAGGTGGATCCACGAGCTGTATCCGGGGCCTCCTCCGACCAGCGGGTACTGCCGCTTGCGCACCAACTCCACCTGGTCGTCGATCGCGCCCGGTCCGTAGAACCCGCCGTAGCGCAGCACCGCACCTCCGGCCTGCAGCACCGCGTTCTCCAGGTACTGCACCGCCTGCATCATCGGCTCCAGCACCGTCCCGGTCATCGGGTCGGTCGGATCCTGCTCGGTCTTCACCCAGCCGCCCCGCCGGATGCCGTTGAAGCTGCCGAAGCTCTGCGCGACGAAGGTGGACACCCCGGTCGCCGCCGCGGCGGCCAGTAGGTGGTCGGTTCCCTCGGTGCGCAGCCGGTTGGTGCCGGCGAAGTACCGGTCGAAGTGCTTCATGCTCGGCTTGCCGGCGTGCGCCGGGTTGATGGCCGTCATCTGGTTGACGATCGCGTCCGGGCGCGCGGCGGCTACCGCCTCGCCGACCGATGCGGCGTCCAGGCCGTCCATCACCACACCCTGCGCGCCCAGCTGCTCGAGCAGTTCCAACTTCGCCGCGCTCGTGGTGCTGGCCGTCACCTGGTGCCCGCGTGCCACCAGCTGCGGCACCAGCCTGCGGCCCAGCACACCGCTTCCGCCCGCCACGAATACCCGCATGATCACTGCCTCCTCGTTGGATCGTGTCTGTCATGCAGCAGACGAGGCAGCGCACCGGCCTGTGACATCGCCGTGGCGGGCGGCCGGGACGTAGCACGTTCTTGTCGCGACACGCTGGGCGATACCGGCGTGGCGCGACAAGACCGCGCTACGCCTGGTGCAGCGGGTGTGGTGCGCGTGGCGAGCAGTGGCCGCAGGCACGGCACCACGGCCCCGAACGCTTGTGCGACGGAGCGGAGTCCGATAGCCTTCGTACAGCCGTTCGGTACGAGGCCGGTTCGGAGCAGCCGGGGGGAGTCGACATGCGCTGGCAGCAGCAGGAGCTCACGGCGGAACACCCGGAGGCGTTGCCCGGGTTGGGCCGGCTGGCCGGCCTGGTGCGCACCGTGCGCACGCCGGAGTTCGCCGGCGTCACGTTCCACGAGGTGCACTGCCGGTCGGCGCTGAACAAGGTGCCGGGGGCGTCGCCGATGCCGTTCACCTGGACCATCAACCCCTACCGGGGATGCACGCACGCTTGCCGGTACTGCTTCGCCCGGCGCACCCACGAGTACCTGGAGTTCGACGCGGGCCGGGACTTCGACACCCAGATCGTGGTCAAGACCAACATCGGCCGGGTGCTGCGGCGGGAACTGGGCCGCCCGAGCTGGTCCGGCGAGCACGTGGCCATGGGCACCAACACCGATCCGTACCAGCGGGCCGAGGGCCGCTACGCCCTGATGCCGGAGATCATCCGGGCGCTGGCCGACAGCGGAACGCCGTTCTCCATCCTGACCAAGGGCACCGTGCTGTCCCGGGACCTGCCGCTGCTGGCCGCCGCGAACCGGACGGTTCCGGTGGGCGTCGGGGTGTCGCTGGCACTGCTGGACCCGCAGCTGCAGTCGACGCTGGAGCCCGGCACCCCGTCACCGCAGGCCCGGCTCACCCTGATCCGCCGCATCACCGAGGCCGGGCTGCCGTGCGGGGTGTTCATCGCGCCGGTGCTGCCTTACCTGACCGACTCCGAGGAGCAGCTGACCGCGCTGGTCCGGGCGATCGCCGAGGCGGGCGCGACCGGGATCAGCGGTATCGCGCTGCACCTGCGTCCGGGTGCCCGGGAGTGGTTCTTCGGCTGGTTGCAGGACTACCGGCCGGATCTGGTGCCCCGCTATCGGGAGCTGTACGCCGGCGGTTCGAACCTGCGCAAGGAGTTGCGCGGCGCGGTGACCCGGCGGGTCCGGGAGATCTGCGACGGGCTGGGGCTGGGCTCGTTCGGTCAGGACGTCCGCGGGGTGCCGGGCAGCGCGGAGTCCCGTTTCCCGGACGGCAGCCTGCCCCGCCGGGACGCCGGCCGGGAGGCCGGGACCCAGCCGTCGTTGTTCTGACGATCGTCCGCCCGGCGGCGTGCGGCCGGGCGCTCGGGCCGGCCGGTGGGCCGAGCCGCCCATCCCGCGGGTCGCTCGGGCCGCCCGGCCCCGGCCGGTCGTTCGGCCCGGATGCGCAGCTGCTGGCCGGACACCGTGGCCCGGCGGATGCGCGTCATGGCGTCCGGGGTGATCGGCGCCGCGATCTCCACCACCGAGTAGCTGTCGAAGATGTCGATGCGGCCCAGATCCGCTCCGGACAGCCCGCCCTCACCGGTGATCGCGCCCACGATCCCGGCCGGCCGAACGCCGTGTCGCCGGCCCACCTGCACGGTGTACCGGGTGCTGCGGGTGGTGCCGACGCGCCGATGTCCGCGATGCTCGTCACCGTCGGTCCGCCGGCGGGCGGGGATGCGCGGGTCACCGTGGGCGTCCTGCTGCCCGTCGTGCTCGTCACCACCGCGTCGGCGCCGCGAGACGTCGTGCTCGGCCGCCGTTCCGCGCTCCGGCACGTCCGGCGCCGGGACCGTGCCGTCGTCGCCGGCCGCGACCGCCAGCAGCGCGGCCGCCAGGTCCTCCGGCGCGATGCCGGACTGCTCTGCGGCGCGGGCCACCGCCGCCCGGTACGCGTCCAGCCGGCCGGCGGCGAGCCGTGCGGTCGCCTCGCGCAACCGGACGGCCGCCCGGTGCTCGGCCACCTCGGCCGCCGTCGGCGGGACCATCTGCTGCAGCTTCTGGCCGGTCGCCCGCTCGATCGCCCGCAACCGGGACATCTCCCGCGGGGTGACGAACAGCAGCGCCTCGCCGGTGCGGCCGGCCCGGCCGGTGCGTCCCACCCGGTGGATGTAGGTCTCCGGGTCGGCCGGCGCATCGAAGTTGACCACCAGCCCGATGCGCGACACGTCCAGGCCGCGGGCGGCCACGTCGGTGGCCACCAGCACGTCCAGCTGCCGCTCGCGCAGCCGGTGCACGGTCCGCTCGCGCTCGTTCTGCGCCACGTCGCCGCTGATCACCGCCGCCGCGATGCCCCTGGCCTGCAGTTCGGCACCGACCTCCTCGCAGGCGCTGCGGGTCCGGACGAACACCACCGCGGCGTCGGCCGCCGGGGCGTCGACAGTGCGGTCGTCATCCCCGCCACGGCCGTGTTGGTGGACGGCGAGGATCCGGGCCAGCGCGTCTGCCTTCTGCCGATATGGCAGCACCGCGAAGCGCTGCCGAATGGCCTCCACCGGCGTGGCGGACGGGGCCACGCTCACGTCCACCGCCCGGCGCAGATGGGCGGCTGCCACGGCGCGGATCCCGGCGGGCATGGTGGCCGAGAACAGCGCCGTCTGCCGCTCCGCCGGGGCCTGCGACAGGATGCGGTCCACGTCCTCGGCGAACCCCATCCGCAGCATCTCGTCGGCCTCGTCCAACACCACGAAGCGGACGCCGTCCAGCGACAGGCTGCCCCGGTCCAGGTGGTCGATGATCCGGCCCGGTGTGCCGACCACGATCTGCGCACCGCGCCGCAACGCGGACAGCTGCCGGCCCATCGGAGCACCTCCGTAGACCGCCACCACCTCCAGGCCCGGAACGTCGGCGGCCAAGCCGGACAGCGCCCCGGCCACCTGCAGGGCCAACTCCCGGGTGGGCGCCAGCACCAGCGACTGCACCCGGGACACGTGCGGGTCCACGGCAGCCAGCAGCGGCAGGCCGAACGCGGCCGTCTTTCCGGTTCCGGTCTGTGCGACGCCGGTGACGTCCCGGCCGGCCAGCAGCGCCGGGATCGCGCTGGCCTGAATGGCCGTCGGCGCGCGGTATCCCAGCCGCCCGACCGCGGCCAGCAGGTCCTCCGGCAGGCCCAGGCCGGCGAAGGTGACGGCAGTCTCGGCGGAGGTCGCGAGGATCGGTGACGGGATGTCCGCGGCCGGACCGGTCACGGCGGCGGGCCCGGGTACCGCCGAATCAGGTGCCGGGGACTCGGGTACCGCCGTATCAGGTGCCGGGGACTCGGGTGCCGCGGAAGCGGGTCCCGGGAAATCGGATTCGGTGACGGGGAGAGCGGGGGAGTCGGTCAGGACGGCAGCGGGCAGCGCAAGCAGGGACATCGGAACCCATCGATCGAAGCGGCAGGGGCGGGACCGCCGTCGGCGGTGCCGTCGCGAAGGCCCGTCGATCGAAACTTCCGAGGTGGGGCGGTGCGACTCCGGCGCAGAACCATGCACGCGCCGGTCAGTCACCCAGCCTACCGTGCGTAATCGGGGTGCGGCGGCCGGCCGACGGTGAGGCCGCCCACAGAAACACCTGACGCGGCTGTCGAATCCGGCCATGCTTGTTCGTCTGAACAGTCACCGCGGCGCCCGTCGCGGCACCGACCGGCCGCACCGGCTCCCACTCCGGGGGCGGCGGCCGAGGACGTCAGGAGGACGACATGCCCAAGTACTTGTTCGCGATCATGGAGCGGCAGGGCGAGTACGCCGAGGCCGGCGAGGCGGGCTTCGACGCGATCATGCAGGCGCACGGCGACTTCGCCGCCGCGGTGGCCGCCGCCGGGGCCAAGGTGCTGGGCGGGGAGGCACTGCAGCCGACGTCCACCGCCACCTACCTGCGCGGTACCCGCACCGACGCGGTGCACGCCGTGGACAACCCGATGCCGGAGGTCAAGGAGGTGCTCGGGGGCTACTACCTGATCGAGGCGGCCGACGAGGACCAGGCGGTCGAACTGGCCAAGAAGTGCCCGGCCCCGTACGGATACATCGAGGTGCGGCCGATCTGGGAGTTCGGCGAACAGTCGTGACGACGCCGCCGGGCCCGCCCGGCGACCGGCGGCCGGACCCCGGTGCGGGCCCGGCCGCCGGTGCTGTACCGCGCCCACCGGCCGTCGGGGACGCCCCGCGCTCACGCGTCGAAGTGGCGACCGGGCTGATAGCCGGGGCGCCGGTTGCTCCGTCACCGATTCCCGGCGAGGTCGCGCAGGCGGCGGCGACCGCCCGCCGGGAACTGTCCGGGCTGGTGTTGGCGGCCACCCTGCGCACCGTGCGCGACCTGGACATCGCCGAGGAGGCCACCGCCGACGCCTTCGTGCTGGCGCTGCAGTCCTGGACCCAGACCGGCATCCCGCGCTCCGTGCAGGCCTGGCTGGTGACGGCCGCCCGCCGCCGGGCGCTGGACCGGGTCCGCCGCGCGCGGATCGACCGGCGTGCGCTGGCCCGCACCACCGCCGGATGGTCGGCCGACGCCGCGGGGATGTCGCCGGACCGGATCATCGACGCGGCGGTGATCGGTGACGACGAACTGCGACTGGTCGTGCTGTGCTGCGATCCGCGGCTGTCCCCCGAGGATCAGACGGCGCTCACCCTGCGGCTGGCCTGCGGGGTGCCGACCGCGGCCATCGCTGCGGCGTTCCTGGTGCCGGTCCCGACGATGGCGGCACGCATCACCCGCGCAAAGGCCAGGCTGGCGGCCGCCGGCCCGGCGCTGGATCTGCCCGACGACGCCGCGGTCGATGCGCGGCTGCCGACGGTGTGCCAGGCCGTCTACCTCGCGTTCACCCTCGGCCACACCTCGGCGGCCGGGGATGCGCTGCTGGACGAGGACCTGGCCGACCATGCCCAGTACCTGGCCGGCGCGTTGCACCGGATCCGGCCGGCGGACGGCGAACTCGCCGGGCTGCTGGCACTGATCCTGCTCACCCGGGCGCGGGCCCCGGGCCGGCTGGACGCCGACGGACAGGTGCTGCTGGAGGACGCCGACCGCAGCACCTGGGACCGGCAGCTGATCGACCGGGCGCTGCGCCTGCTGGCCGATGCCACCGAGGTCGGCCGCCGGGCCGGCATTCCGACCGGGCCGGTCCAGCTGCAGGCCGCCATCGCCGCCGAGCACGCGGTCGCGCCCTCGTTCGGCGCCACCGACTGGGCTCGCATCGTCGGCCTGTACGACGCGCTGCTGACGGTGCTCCCGTCACCGACCCTGGCGCTCGGCCGATGCGTCGCGCTGTCGCGGCTGGTGGGCCCGGAACGCGGCCTGGCCGACCTGGAGGAGGTGCTGGCGCTGGGCGGCCTGGAGCGGTATCCGTATGCGTTCGCGGCGCGCGCGGACCTGCTGGGCCGGCTCGGGCGGCACCCCGAGGCCGCAGCGGGCTGGCGGCAGGCGGCCGGACACGCCCGCACCTCCGCCGAGCGCGAGTACTTCACCGCGCGGGCGGCCGCCGAACAACGGTAGCGGCAGCGGCGCGGCAATCCCCGCCAACGTGGTAATTCCCCCGCGGATTCGGGCAGTCTGGGCGTGAGCGGAAGGAGCCAGGATGATCACCGACCAGGGAGTCGCGGTCCCGGAGGATATGGCCGACGCACTGCAGCAGGCGCCCGATGCCCTCGCCCTGTTCCAGCAGCTGCGGCCGGCGCAACAACGCGAGTTCGTCGACTGGGTGGGCAAGGCCGGTCCGGGCGAGTCGCGGGCCGAGCGACTGGCCGGCCTGGCCGAGCACGTGCGGGCCTACCCGACGGTGCAGACCGAGGCGTCCGATGGGGGAGAGAAGACCCGCTGACGGCCGGCACGCTGGATCGGGGTTGCCCACGTCTGCCGGATTGGGGTCGCCCACGCTCGCCGGGACCGGACTCCGGCGGGCTCGCGCTTTGCGGGACTCGATCCGGGGGCTCGCGCCGAGAAGTCGCAACACGATGGCCGCTGCGGCGGTGTTTTCGCAGGTCGCGGCGAGGGGACCGTGATCGAGTTGCGACTTTCTGGCGGCCGGAATCGGCCAGAGGTGGGTAGACCGCGGTCGGAATCGGGCGGAGTGGGGCAGACCGGGATCGGAATCCGGGGGCCTCGCGCCTTCCGGAATCCGGCGGGGTCGCGCTTTGCGGGACTGGCATCCGGGGGCTCGCACCGAAAAGTCGCAACTCGATGGCCGCTGCGGCCGTGTTTCCGCAGGTCGCGGCGCGGGGACCGTGATCGAGTTGCGACTTTCTGGCGGTCGGTGCGCTGGCGGCTCTCCCAATCCGATCGGCTCCCCCGCTGCGACCCCGTCACCGCCGGATCGGTTTCCTGCCACGAGCGACCGCCACCGCCGGCCGCGTGCCCGTCCCCCGGCGCCCGTTACCGCGAATCGGGCGGTCCGGGCCCGCCTCGGCATGTCCGTCACCGCCGGATAACCGGGCGAGACCGTGCGCAGCGCGGCCGTAGGATCGACCGCGTCCCTGCGGCGACCGCCTCGGCGCTGCGGCCGGACCTGCCTCGCCGCCCGGCGACGGCCGAACCCACTCCGCCCGCGCCACTCGGCCCGCGGGCCCGCGCCGAAGGACTCACGTGCTCCGCGACCACGCTGCCGGAACCCTGCGAACCGCCGACGACGGCACCACCGTCACCCTGGCCGGATGGGTCGCGCGGCGGCGGGATCACGGCGGGGTCATCTTCATTGACCTGCGGGACGCCTCCGGGGTGGTACAGGTGGTGTTCCGCGAGGGCGACATGGCGCAGCGCGCCCACCGGCTGCGCAGCGAGTTCTGCATCCAGGTCACCGGCACGGTCGGACTGCGTCCGGAGGGCAACGAGAACCCCGATCTGCCCACCGGCGGCATCGAGGTGACCGCGACGGAGCTGACGGTGTTCTCGGAGTCGGCGCCGCTGCCGTTCCCGATCGAGTCGGATGCCCAGCCCGGCGAAGAGTCCCGGCTGCGCTACCGGTACCTGGACCTGCGGCGGGCCCGGCCGGCCGCCGACCTGCGGCTGCGGTCCGCGGTCAACAAGGCCGCCCGCACCGTGCTGGACGCGCACGACTTCGTGGAGATCGAGACTCCCACGCTGACCCGGTCCACCCCGGAGGGCGCCCGCGACTTCCTGGTGCCGGCCCGGCTCAAGCCCGGCTCGTGGTACGCGCTGCCGCAGTCGCCGCAGCTGTTCAAGCAGCTGCTGATGGTGGCCGGCATGGAGCGCTACTACCAGATCGCCCGCTGCTACCGGGACGAGGACTTC
>DASSTH010000271.1:0-4214 GCA_035708025.1 Nakamurella sp.
GCTCTACCGGCTGTACCTGCGGGACGCGGCGCGCCGGATCGCCCGGCACACCTGCGACCTGCAGGACGCGCTGCTGGCACAGGCCCGCGCGCACCCGGACGCGCCGATGCCCGGCCGCACCCACTTCCAGCATGCGCAGCCCGTGCTGCTGGCCCATCACCTGGCCGCTCACGTGCAGGCGCTGGCCCGGGACATCGACCGGATCCGCGACTGGGACGTCCGCACCGCCGTGTCGCCGTACGGGTCCGGGGCGCTGGCCGGCTCGTCGCTGCAGCTGGATCCGGAGGCGGTCGCCAAGGAACTCGGCCTGGACGCCGCGGCGGCGAACTCGATCGACGGCACGGCGTCCCGGGACTTCGTCGCCGAGCTGGCGTTCTGCCTGGCCATGCTGGCGGTGGACGTCTCCCGGTGGGCCGAGGAGGTGGTGGTGTTCACCACGGTGGAGTTCGGCTACGTCCGGCTGCACGACTCCTACGCCACCGGGTCGTCGATCATGCCGCAGAAGCGCAATCCGGACATCGCCGAACTGGCCCGCGGCAAGACCGGCCGCATCATCGGCAACCTGACCGGCCTGCTGGCCACCCTGAAAGGCCTGCCGCTGGCCTACAACCGGGACCTGCAGGAGGACAAGGCGCCGCTGATCGACTCGATCGCCCAGCTCGATCTGGTGTTGCCGGCGGTGACCGGGATGACCGCGACGCTGACGTTCGACACCGAGCGGATGGCCGCCATGGCCGGGGCCGGGTTCTCGCTGGCCACCGACGTCGCCGAATACCTGGTCCGGCGGGGGGTGCCGTTCCGGGTGGCGCACGAGGCCGCCGGGGAATGCGTGGCGCTGGCCGAGTCCAGCGGCCGGGAGCTGGACCAGCTGACCGACGCCGAGCTGGCGGCGATCTCCCCGGCGCTGGACCCCGGCGTGCGGGGGGTGCTGACGGTGGCCGGGTCGCTGGCCTCCCGCGACGGCGTCGGCGGCACGGCGCCGGTGCGGGTGGCCGAGCAGTTGGTGGCCGTTGGCGAGCGGGTGGCCGCCGACCGTGCCTGGGCCGACGCACCGGTGATGCCCGCGCATCCCCCCGCCCCGGCGAGGATCAACTTCCCCCCGCGAGGATCAACTTCGCGGTGAACCGGTCAAATCCGGCGGCTTCCCGAGAAGTTGATCCTCGCGAAGCGGACCAGCTCCCGGCCTCGGCACCCATCGGGGTGTCGGGGCCAGACAATGGCGTGCGCGATCCGACCGCCATCCGCCCGGCGGCCGGGCGTCGGCCGCTGCCGCGGTCGTTCTTCGCCCGCGAGCCCACCGAGGTGGCCCGCGACCTGATCGGTTCGGTGCTGGTGACGGGGTCCGGGCGCGACCGCATCACCATCCGGCTGACCGAGACCGAGGCCTACCACGGCGAGCAGGATCCGGCCTCGCACGCCTATCGCGGACGCACCACCCGCACCGCCGTGATGTTCGGCCCACCTGGGTTCCTGTACGTGTACTTCGTCTACGGCATGCACTGGTGCGCCAACATCGTCACCGGCGTCGACGGCGAGGCCTCGGCGGTGCTGCTGCGCGCCGGGGAGGTGACGGGCGGGCTGGAGATCGCCCGTGACCGGCGGCGGTCATCCCGCGGGACCGTGCCGCGGGATGTCGACCTGGCGCGCGGCCCTGCTCGGCTGGCCGGCACCCTTGGCCTCACCGGCGCCGACTCCGGTGCCGACCTGTGCCGGCCCGGGGCGCCGTTCCGGGTCCATCCCGGCGCGGGGGCCGTCGTCCAGGTGCAGACGGGGCCGCGGGTTGGTGTCGCCGCGGCCGGCGACATCCCCTGGCGCTACTTCGACGCCGCATCGCCGACGGTCTCGGCGTACCGGGCGGGCGGTCGCCGGCGAACCCGCTGACCGGATTGGCCCGGCTGGCAGAATGCCACGCGTGGCTGCAGTGGACGACCTGACCGCGACCGACCGCCCGACCTCGGTGCTCGACGAACTCGAGTGGCGCGGCCTGGTGGCGCTGAGCACCGACCGGGACGCGCTGGCGAACGCGCTGGCCGACGGGCCGGTCACCGCCTACTGCGGGTTCGATCCGACGGCTCCGAGCCTGCACTTCGGCAACCTGGTGCAGTTGGTGGTGTTGCGACGCTTGCAACGCGCCGGGCACCGGGTCATCTGTCTGGTCGGCGGGTCCACCGGCTTGATCGGCGATCCCCGGCCCACCGCGGAGCGGACGCTGAAGACCAAGGAGCAGACCGCGGAGTGGGTGGACCGCATCAAGCGCCAGGTTCGGCCGTTCCTGGACTTCGAGGGCGACAACCCGGCGCTGCTGGTGGACAACCTGGAGTGGACCGCCCCGATGAGCGCCCTGGACTTTTTGCGGGACATCGGCAAGCACTTCCGGATGAGCACGATGCTGCGCAAGGAGGTGGTCGCCACCCGGCTGGCCAGCGACGAGGGCATCAGCTACGCCGAGTTCAGCTACCAGATCCTGCAGGCGCTGGACTTCCTGTACCTGTTCCGGACCTACGGATGCACGCTGCAGACGGGCGGGCAGGACCAGTGGGGCAACCTGACTGCCGGCGTGGAGCTCATCCGCAAGGCGGAGGGCGCCGCGGTGCACCTGCTGGCCACCCCGTTGCTGACCGACGCATCGGGGACCAAGTTCGGCAAGTCCGAGGGCAATGCCATCTGGTTGTCTGCCGAGATGACCAGCCCGTACGCCTTCTACCAGTACTGGCGCAACATCGAGGACGCCTCGGTGATCGGCCTGCTGAAGGTGTTCACCGATCGCAGCCGGGAGGAGATCGCGGACCTCGAACGCGAGGTGGCCGAACGACCCCATCTGCGGCGGGCGCAGCAGGTGCTGGCTCACGACGTCACCGCCCTGGTGCACGGCGAGCGCGCGGCGGCGTCGGCGATCGCCGCCAGTGGTGCGCTGTTCGGCCGGGCCGAACTGTCCGAGGTGGACGAACCGACCCTGGTGGCGGCGCTCACCGAGGCCGGGATGACCGACGTGCCGGCACCGCTGCCCGACGTGGCGCATCTGCTGGTGGCGGCCGGCCTGGCGTCCTCGCTGTCGGACGCACGGCGCACGGTGGCCGACGGCGGCGCCTACCTGAACAACGTCCGGGTGACCGACGCCGACCAGGTGCCCGCGGAGGCCGATCTGCTGTTCGGCCGGTACCTGCTGCTGCGCCGGGGTCGGCGCACGGTCGCCGGCATCCGGACGCTCGGCTGACGCCCGTCGGCGCTCCCGACCCGCGCTGCCTGCCCAGCCCGGCCACCGCGGCGACGCGGCCCGGCCCGCTGTGGCACAGCTCACCGCCCCAGGCGTCGAGAGATCGCGCGGGACGGGCGGATTCGCTGCCCGAGGTGATCGCGGTGACCTGCGCCGACGTGCGTCCCCGAGCCCGCGATCAGCGGGTTTGACACCTGCCGGAACCGTCCGTAATCTCGATGTCGTCGCTCAGCGAGGTCCGGAATCGGACCGGGGCGACGACCCCCGAGCGGCTCACTCCGGGAACACCGGAGCGGGCAGCGCCTGCCCTGCGGCAGGGGTGCTCGGACCGGGTCGGGCGGGTTTGACACCGCGAACCGAACCGGGTAGCGTAACGCGGGTTGCCCCCAGAGCGGTCGAGAGACCGCCGAGGGTGCGCGTCCGTTCCTTGAGAACTCAACAGCGTACCGAAAGTCAGTGCCAACTTATTTAACCCCGTCATCCGGGGTCGGCCGATGGTCGTTCACGGATGTGGGATTCCTTTGGTACATAACGAGCAATCCAGCTCGACATGGACCAGTGATCGGGCACCGCACCGCAGTAGCGATGCGATGCTCTTCTCCTAGTCAATCGGGCGGCGGCCTTGCCGCAGCCACGGTTAATAGACATCAACGGAGAGTTTGATCCTGGCTCAGGACGAACGCTGGCGGCGTGCTTAACACATGCAAGTCGAACGGAAAGGCCCCTTCGGGGGTACTCGAGTGGCGAACGGGTGAGTAACACGTGGGCAACCTGCCCCTAGCTCTGGGATAACATCTGGAAACAGGTGCTAATACCGGATAACAACCGATGCGGGCATCCGTGACGGTTCAAAGTTTTTCGGCTAGGGATGGGCCCGCGGCCTATCAGCTTGTTGGTGGGGTAACGGCCTACCAAGGCGACGACGGGTAGCCGGCCTGAGAGGGCGACCGGCCACACTGGGACTGAGACACGGCCCAGACTCCTACGGGAGGCAGCAGTG
>DASSTH010000272.1:0-3844 GCA_035708025.1 Nakamurella sp.
TCGTCCAGCGCGGCCAGCGTCTCCTCCAGCGGCGTGTCCGGATCGGGGCGGTGCAGCTGGTACAGATCGATCCAGTCGGTGCCCAGCCGGCGCAGCGACGCCTCGACCGCCTGGCGGATGTAGCGGCGGGAACCGCGCGCGCCGAAGTCCGGCCCGTTGGCGCCGCGGGCGTCCATGCCGAACTTGGTGGCGATCACCACATCCCCGCGCCGGCTGCCCAGGGCGGCGCCGAGCAGCTCCTCGGACCGGCCGGGCGGAATACCGTAGACGTCGGCCGTGTCGAACAACGTGATGCCGGCGTCCAGCGCCGCGTCCACCACGGCGCGCGCCCCGGCCGGCTCGGCGGTCGCGCTGCCCACCCGTCCCAGGTTGTTGCAGCCGAGGCCGGCGGTGGACACGGACAGGCCCGAGGTGCCGAGCCGTCGGAAGGTCTGGTCTGCCACCCGGCCAGCGTACGATGCCTGCGCGAGGCGGCGGACCGCCGTCGGGGAGCTGGAGGGTTGATGGCGGACGGCCGCATTGCAGTGATCGGTGCCGGATATGTCGGCCTCACCTCGGCGGCGTGCCTGGCCGAGTTGGGCCACGAGGTGGTGTGCTGCGACGCCGACCCGCAGCGGGTGGCGGGGCTGCTGGACGGCCGGATGCCGATCCTGGAGGACGGCCTGCAGCCGCTGGTCGCCAGCGGCCTGGCGTCCGGCCGGTTGTCCTTCGTGCTGGGCAACCGGGCCGCGGTGCAGGACGCGCGCTACATCCTGCTGTGCCTGCCCACCCCGGACGGCGGCGACGGCCGGGCGGACCTGCGCATCGTGCACGAGGTGGTGGCCGAGATCGGCCCGGTGCTGCGACCGGGCGCCATCGTGATCACCAAGTCGACGGTGCCGGTGGGCACCGCCCGGGCGCTGACCGACACCCTGGGCCGGCCGGACGTCGCGGTGGTGTCCAATCCGGAGTTCCTGCGCGAGGGCTCCGCGGTGCGCAACTTCATGCACCCGGATCGAGTGGTGGTGGGGTCCGCCGACCGGGACGCGGCCCAGGCGGTCGCCGACCTGTACGCGGCGCTGAACGCCCCGGTGGTCATCACCTCGGCGGAGTCCTCCGAGCTGATCAAGTACGCCTCCAACGCGTTCCTGGCGGTGAAGCTGTCGTTCGTCAACGCGGTGGGTGGCCTGGCCGAGGCGGTGGACGCAGACATCGCCGAAATCACCCACGGCATGGGCTTCGACGCCCGGATCGGCGGCCAGTTCCTGCAGGCCGGACCGGGCTGGGGCGGGTCGTGCTTCCCCAAGGACGTGCGCGCGCTGGCGGTCATCGCGGCCGACCACCAGGTGGAGTTCCCGCTGCTGGGCGCGGCGATCGAGGCGAACGACCAGGCTCAGGACCGGATCGCCGCCAAGGTGCGGGCGGCCGCGGGTGGGTCGCTGGCCGGTGTGCGGGTGGCCCTGTGGGGGCTGACCTTCAAAGCGGGCACCGACGACCTGCGCGACTCCCCGGCGCTGGAGGTGGCGCGCCGGCTGGCGGCCGAGGGCGCCGTGCTGCGTGGCTACGACCCGGCGGTGACGGCCGATCTGCCAGCCCGCGGCGGCTACCCGGCGGTGCAGACGGCTCGCGACCCGTATGCCGCGGCCGACGGGGCCGCGGTGATCGTGGTGCTGACGGAATGGCCGGAGTTCACCAGGGTGGACCTGGCCCGGGTGGCGGAGGTGGTCGCCGGTCGCGTGCTGGTGGACGGCCGCAACCTGCTGGACCCTGCGGTGGTGACGGCCGCCGGGTTCACCCTGATCCGCAACGGCCGCCCGACCACCGAAGCCGGCGGCTCGGACGGGACCGGCAGGCCCGTCGCACCGGCGTTGGCCGGCGACTCAGTCACCGGCTGAACCGCTCCGGCTATCCGATGCCGAGCTGCCAGTCGTCCAGGTAACCGGACGCGAACCCGGCCTCCGAGTAGGCGAGGTAGAACGTCCACATCCGGCGGAACGTCTCGTCGAAGCCCAGGTCCGCGGCACGGCTCGACGCGGCGTTGAACCGGTGCCGCCACAGCCGCAGGGTGCGCGCGTAGGAGGAGCCCAGCGAACGGGACTCCAGCACCCGCATCGCGGTCCGCCGCGCCAGCACCTGGTCGATGCCGGGCAGCGAGGTGAGCTCACCGCCGGGGAAGACGTACTTGTGGATCCAGGTGTAGCTGCCGCTGGTGGCCAGCAGCTGCGCATGGTCGACGGTGATGGCCTGCAGGCCGAACCGCCCGCCCGGGCGCAGCATGGCCTGCACCGAGGAGAAGTAGTCCGGCCAGAACTGCCGGCCGACCGCCTCGATCATCTCCACGCTGACCGCCGCGTCGTACGCCTGTCGGTGGCGGGCGGCGTGCACCCGGTAGTCCTGCAGCAGCACCTGGATCCGGTCGGACAGGCCGGCCTCGGCGATCCGGCGCAGTGCCCACTCGCGTTGCTCGACCGACAGCGTCAACGTCGTCACCGTGGCCTGCCGTTCGGCCGCGGCGCGGATGGCCAGCGCTCCCCAGCCGGAGCCGATCTCCACCAGCCGGCTGCCCGGCCGCACCCGGGCCAGGTCCAGGATGCCGTCGATCTTGCGCAGCTGCGCCGCGTGCAGGTCGTCGCCGTCGGCCGGCTCGAACCACGCCGCGGAGTAGGTCATGGACTCGTCCAGGAACAACGCGAACATGTCGTTCGACAGGTCGTAATGCCGGTGGATGTTCTGCCGGGCACCGGTGACGGTGTTGCGCTCGGTGGCTGGCTGGTGGGCCTGCCACAGCCGGCGCAGTACCTGCAACGGCTTCGGCACCAGCCGGGTCAGCCGGCCGGCCAGCACGGTCAGGGCGTCGGCCAGCTCGTCGGTGGCGGCGTCCAGCACGACAGGGTCCAGCGTCCCGATCCGCTCCGACACCCCCCGGGTGGCTCCCGACGGCCGCCAGTCGCCGGCGGTGAGGTCGCCGGTCATCCAGGCCTCCCCCAACCCGATCAGGCCGTCCCGGCCGAGCCGCGCGAAGAAGGCGTCCGGCCTGGTCACCCGCAGCGTCGGGGAGTCCGGGCCGCCGCCTCCCCACCGGTCCCCGTCCGGGAACGCCAGGCGCAGCGGCAGCCGGCGAACCGCCCGGCGGACGATGGCCCGCGCCGCGGCGGCGTGCACGGCGGCGTGCGGCGGGGTGAACAACCCGGGCCAGATGCCCCTGGCCGGCTGCGGGACCTGCTGCCGGCTCGGCGTCGCCACTGCCATACCGCTGTCCTTCCCGGATCTCGCCCGCCGGTCGTCGGCCCTGATCGTGAGACGACCGGCGGTGACTAGCACAGCATCCTGCCAACCATGATCGGCACCGTCGAGCACGGCCCGCGGTGCGCCGGATGGTACCGACAGCGGTCCTGGCCCGGATCGGCCACCGGTGTGCCCGGTGACGACCTGATGTCCACGAGGGTGAGTACCGCGTCCTCGTACGCTGAATGCATGGCCCTGTTCTCGTCCAAGACCGTGATGCCCACCGCGGAGACGGCGCTGCCCGGCCGGACGGATCCCGTGCCGGTGGCCGGCGTGCACGCGGTGCTGGGGACCAGCACCGTTCCGCCATGGCCGGACGGCGCCCAGGTGCTGTACATCGCCATGGGGTGCTTCTGGGGTGCCGAGCGCATCTTCTGGCGACAGCCCGGGGTGATCAGCACCGCGGCCGGCTACCAGGGCGGGTTCACCCCGAACCCGACCTACGAGGAGGTGTGCACCGGGCGCACCGGGCACGCCGAGGCGGTCCAGGTGGTCTATGACCCCACCTCGACCGACGCCGAGCACCTGCTCAAGGCGTTCTGGGAGAACCACGACCCCACCACCGCCAATCGGCAGGGCA
>DASSTH010000273.1:0-4660 GCA_035708025.1 Nakamurella sp.
CGTCTACTTCGACATCTTGCAGTCGGCCGGCGCCGGCATGCACAACGTGCTGATGGTCGGCGACCTGTTCACACCCGAGCACTCCGCCCAGATGGTGGCCCATCCGGACTTCGGCCTCGGCGTGGACGCGTGGAGCCTGTCCAACGAGGGTGGCACGGCCGCACTGACCGCTACGCCCCTCTCCTTCGCCGGCCACATCCACTATCTGGCGCATCATGTGCGGGACCAGCACACCCTCACGTTGGAGGATGCGGTGCGCAAGATGACGTCCCTCCCGGCCGAGCGGTTCGGCCTGGCCGGCCGGGGGCGGGTCGCCGAGCGGTACGCAGCAGATCTGGTGGTGTTCGACGCGGATCGGGTGGCATCCGAATCGACCTTCGCCAACCCGCGGGTGTATCCGACCGGGATCGACTACGTCATCGTCAACGGCACCGTCGTCGTGCAGGCGGGCACCCACACCGGGGCGCGCCCTGGGCGCGTGCTACGCCGGACCACCCCCTGACCCGCCCGGTCGGATCCGAAGCGGCACACGACAGGAAAGCGGCGGTGCTGTTATGGCAACCGAAATTCTCGACCCGATCGACCACCTGCTCGTCATCAACCGGGCGCGCGTCGCTGCGCTCCTGCCCGGCTACCAGGACCAGATGGATACGGTGGTGTCGGTCTACCGAGGCATCGCCGAAGGCCGCGTGGAGATGCCCCCGAAGATCGGCATTCACTCCCGGCCGGACGCGTTCTGCCACGCGATGCCCGCCTACCTGCGGGACCGCGATGTGGTGGCCCTGAAATGGGTATCGGGCTATCCCGGCAACGCCCGCAAAGGGCTGCCGTACATCCAGGGAGTCATCGTCGTCAACGACGCCGACACCGGAACCCCGCTGGCGATCTTGGACGCGGCGGAGATCACCGCGGCGCGAACCGCCGCCGCCAGCGCGGCCTGCGTGGCGCGGTTCGCCACGCCGGGCTGGAGCCGAGTTGCACTACTCGGCTGCGGAGAGCAGGGCCGCTACCATGCCAGGGTCTTCGGATACCTGAACCCGGGCATGGAGGTTCGGGCTTACGACCCGCATCCGGACCGGGCGGCCGCGGTGTGGCCGGGGGCGATCGTCTGCCCGGACCCGCACACGGCCGTGCGGGATGCCGACGTCGTGGTCACCGCCGGTCCGATCCGCACCTCAGGCCATCCGGTTCTGCGCCCCGAGTGGCTGGGGGAGCACGCCCTGATCCTTCCGCTCGACTTCGACCTCTACGTGGGCCCGGATGTCGTGTCCGGTTCCGTCCGGTACGCGGTGGACGACGTCGATCAATTTCGCTACTACCGCGATCAGGGCTATCTGGAGGGGTGGCCCGATCCTTCGGTGAACACCGGTCAACTGATGGAGCTCGGCGAGGCAGGAACCGGGCGCACGACGATTCTCAACATCGGACTGGGGGCGCTGGACGCGGCATTCGCGGCGGACGTGCTGCGGGCCCACAGTCGGAGTGATCCCGGATCGGATCCCGCAGCGCACCCGGGAGGCATCCGTGGATGAGTTTGCCGGCATCAGGGCCGTCGTCACCGGAGGTTCTTCCGGGATCGGGCTCGCCACCGCCGAGTTGCTCCGGGATCGCGGCGCCGACGTCGGCATCATCGACCGACTGGTCAGCGAGCGGGGCGCTGGCTTCGCCCACGTGGCGGCGGACATCACCGACGATGAGGCGGTCGCTGCCGCAGTGGAGCAGTTGGCCGCTCGGCTGGGCGGAATCGACGTCCTGGTCAACAACGCCGGCATCGGAGCGCAGGGCGGCATCGAAGCGAACGACATCGCCGAGTGGCAGCGGTGTTTCGACGTCAACGTGTTCGGCATGGTGCGGGTGACCAAGGCGGCGCTACCTCATCTGCGGCGGTCCGCGCACGCCGCAGTGGTCAACACGGCGTCGTTGGTGGCCACGACGGGCTTCCCGAGCCGAGTGCTGTACTCGGCGACCAAGGGTGCCGTCTGGTCCTTGACCTTGGCCATGGCGGCGGACCTGTGCCGCGAGCACATTCGGGTGAATGCGGTGGCCCCGGGAACTGCGGACACACCGTGGATCGCCCGCTTGCTCGACGGGGCGGCCGATCCGGTGGCGGAACGGGCCGCGCTGGAGGCCCGGCAGCCCATCGGCCGGCTCGTCGCGGCCGAGGAGGTGGCCAGCACCATCGCCTACCTGGCCAGCCCTCGACAGGCGTCGACCACCGGCACGGTGCTGCCGGTCGACGGGGGTGCGCACTCTCTGCGACCACGGTGAGTCCAGTGCGGTGCGGCGGATCCGACAGGCCGGCCCATGGTGCGGAGAGGTGGCACGGTACAGCTGCCGTCGAGGCGACGACTGCGCGCCACGGTCGGATCCGCTGCAGCTGACTCGGAATGGGAGTGGATCGTCGAGATGCAGGGCGTCCTGTTGTGCGCCGGACTGCTGGCGGTAGCCGTCGCGCTCGCGGTGATCAGCGGCATCAACGACGGCGGTGTGTTGCTGGCTCCGGCGGTTCGCTACCCGGTGGTACCGGTGGGCTGGTTCGTCGCGGTCCTCTGTCTGGCACTGGTGAGTGGTCCGCTGCTGCTGGGCGTCTCGGTGGCCCGGACGCTGGAGTCAGGGATCTTCGGGGGCCAGGACGACACCCGTTCGGTGTTCCTGATCGGGGTGGCGGTCGCGCTGGTGGTGGTGCTGGGACTCAGTCGGGGTGGCCTGCCCACCAGCCTGACCCTGGCGCTCGTCGGCGGATTGTCCGGCGCTGCCTGGGGTTCTGGCCTGGGTGTCGCCGGGGGCACCGTCGGGAAGGTACTGCTGATCGGTGCGGCGGCTCCGACGGTGGGGATGCTCGCCGGGTGGCTGGTGGGTCAACTGTCACGCATGCGGCCGGCCGAGCGTCGCCGGACCGGTACCTTCCGTGCGCTGCATGTGACGGCATTCAGCCTGCAGTGCTTGGCCTATGCGATCAACGACGGACAGAAGATGCTGGCGGTGGCGGCCGTGGCGGTCGCGGCGCTGCCCGGGGCAGTGGCAGTGCTCGACTCCGGCAATCCAGGCATGCTGGCCGCCGTGTCGGGCACCCTGATGCTGCTCTTCTGCCTCGGCATGCTGTCCTCGGTGCGGGCCGTCTCCGGCCGGATCGCCTCCGGTTTGGCCGTGCTCCGCCCGGTGGACGCGATCTCGGCCCAGTTCGTCGCCGCCGCATCCGTTCTGGCCAGTTCGGCCGCAGGTGCCCCGGTCAGCATGACGCAGGCGTTGGCGGGCGGGGTGGTCGGTGCGGCCGGCAGCAAGGGCATGAGAAGGGTTCGATGGGACGCCGCGGCACGAATCGCGGGCGCCTGGCTGGTCACCCTGCCGGCCAGCGGGACCGGTGCCTTCGCGGTCGCGGCGCTGGTCCGGTACGCGGGGGGCGCGCCGTGATGATTGGTCTCAATCCGCCCATGGCGGCCGGAGGAACCGATCTGTGTGCGCGGGAGCAGCGATGACCGAGAAGCGGCGAGGACTGGCACGCGTGCGCCGACTGGTGACGGATCTGACGGGCCGCTCCGGTGGCAAGATCGTCGCGCATGTGTTGGCGCAGATCGACATCGCCGTGGAAGGCGCCGAACTCGCGGGCAGCATGGCGCGCCGTGAACTTCCCACCCACGAGGCGCGCAGCGAGATGTCCCAGATCGAGCATCGTGGTGATGAGCAGCGGGTCCAGCTGGTGCACGGTCTCAGCGGTGCCCTCGCCACACCCATCGACCGGGAGGATCTGTACCGGCTGTCCCGCTCGGTCGACGACGTGCTGGACAATCTGCGCGACTTCGTGCGGGAGAGCGATCTGTACCAGCCGGGCGAGCTGGCTCCCATGGTCGAGCCGTTGCAGGCGGTCGCCGACGGCCTGCGCTGTCTTCGCGTGGCGGTGACGCAGATCCTCGCCTCCCCTGCCGATGTGCACACGCACGCCATGGAGGCGCGCAAGCATGGCAACCAAGTGCGTGTTCTCTACCAGGCGCGATTGGGCGAACTGTTCAACGGCCGTGAGGTGACCATGGAGGTGTTCAAGACCCGAGAACTGCTGCGCCGGCTGGACGTCGTGGCGCTGCGGTTGAGCGAGGCCGCCGACGCGTTGAACGACGGCATGCTCAAACGCAGTTTGTGACGAGCAGTTCGTCGCGCACCCATCCAAAGGCTGCCCACACGGCCGACAGCCGGCTCGCACACGCCGCCCATGTTCGGCTGGGACTCGCTGAGGCGAGCGCTGTGCCCCCGGGCAGATTCGAACTGCCGACACCCGCTTTAGGAGAGCGGTGCTCTATCCCCTGAGCTACGAGGGCTGGACCGCGCCTGCCGCTGGCGGGCGAGTCTCGACCAGCCTAACGGTCCCGGCACGGTCCGGCCGACGTAAGACCATCAGCCGGCCCCGGCGAGGTAGATCTCCAGGTTCTGTTCGTGGTGGTGGTGGATTTCGATGGTGTGCCCGGGGATGAGGTCGGGGGCGGGGCTGGTGTAGGTGTGCCGGGTGGGGGTGGTGACGGTGACCGCGCCGGGCTGTTGCGGGTCCCGGTCGGGGTGGGTGCGCGCCTGCCAGCCGGGCGCTTCCCGGGTGTAGTTGCAGCCCTCGCAGGTGCCCTGGCCGTTGCGGCGGCTGGTGGTCCCGCCGCGGGCGGCCGGTCGCAGGTGGTCG
>DASSTH010000274.1:0-6399 GCA_035708025.1 Nakamurella sp.
CGAGCGAACTCCCTGGTGAAGTGGGCGGTGGACATCAGGGCGATCCGGGCCAGCGCCGCGACGTCCAGCGGGCGGGCGTAGTCGCGGTCCATGGCGTCGCGCGCCCGCAGCAGCCGCCGGTTGGCGTCCTCCCGCGGGCTCATCACGCGACTGCCGGGCACGCGGCACATGGTAGGCCGGGGCGCCACCCGAGGGCCGGGCGCACGGATGTAGCGGCGCTACCGTGTCCTGCGTGAGTATCCGGCCCGCAGTCCGCCCGTGACCGAACACGTCGACGCTCCTGGGGACGTGTCGCCGGACGCACCGGAGCGCACCCGCACCATCCGGGAACTGTTCGCCTCCCGACATGCCGCACTGGCCGTGGGCGTGCTGCTGCTGGAGTTCTCCGCGGGCCTGACCGTGTACGTCTCGGCAGTGGTGGTGCCGGCGGTCATCGCCGACCTGCAGGCGGCGCGCGACTACCCGCTGATCGTCTCGGCCACCTCGGTGGGGCTGTTCCTGTCCCTGGTGGCGGCGGCGCGGCTGCTGCGCCGCATCGGACCGCGGCCGGTGCTGGCGGCCGGGCTGATCCTCACCGTCGCCGGAGCACTGGTGTCGGCGGCGGCCGGCTCCGCCCTGGTGTTCGCCTGCGGCCGGTTCGCCGCGGCGCTGGGCTCCGGGCTGCTCGGGGTGTTCGGCACCGCCGCGGTGATCGCCAGCGTGCCGCCCGGCTACCGGACCCGGTTGTTCGCCCTGACCTCCGCCATGTGGATCCTGCCCGGGATGATCGGCCCGTCGGCAGCGGTCGCCCTGGTGCATGCGGTGGGCTGGCGATTCACCCTGCTGACGGTGGTGCCGCTGGTGCTGGTGGCGCGGATCCTGGTGGGGCGGGCGGCGTTGCGCACCGGCGCGCACGCTCGGGACGAGACCCCGGTCGAGCGCCGGCCGCTCTCGGTGTCGTTGCTGCTGCCCGCCGGAATGGCGTTCTTCGTGTTCGGCAGCGCCGGGTCGCTGGGCAACTGGTCGCTGCTCGGGCTGGCCGTGGCCCTGGTCGGCGCGGTGGGCCTGCTGCCGGCCGGCACGGTGCGGCTGGCGGACGGGCCGCCGCGGTTCCTGGCCCTGCTGGCGGTGGTGTGTTTCGGCTACTTCGGAGCCGACGCGCTGATGACCGCCATGGGCACCCGGGCCGACGGCCTGCCGCTGATCTGGGTGTCGGTGGCGCTGGGCGCCTCGGCGGTCTGCTGGTCGCTGGGATCGATGATGCAGCCCCGGTTGTCGGGCCTGCAGGGGCAGCGCGGCCGGGCGGTGCTGGCCACCGGCGCGGGAACGATGGCGGCCGGCGCGGGCGGCATCGTGGCGATGCAGACCGTGGGCGCCGTCACCGGGCCGCTGCTGTTCGCCGCCTGGTGCGTCGCCGGTTTCGGGATGGGCCTGGCCTATCCCATCCTGTACCTGCGGTCGACCACCGCCACCACGACGCGGGCCCTGGACGCCGGCACGCTGGCCACCGCGGTGCTGGTCGCCGAGAGCGTCGGATCCGTGCTGGGCGCGGCGGCGGGCAGTGCCATCGTCGATGTGGCGCAACGCATCGGCGCCTCGGAAGCGGAGGGTTTGCACGCCTCGATGTTCGCCTTCACCGCGGCGCTGGTGCTGGGCGTGCCGATCGCCCTGATGCGTCGCCGGGAGGGTGCCGCACGCGCGGCCGCCACCGCCGGTTCCTAGGATCTGCCGGTGACATCGGTGACGGATCTCGAACGCATTGCCGCTGTCGGCTGGCCGGGAACCGAGTACCAGCGGCTCGGAGGCTGGCTGCTGCGGGCCGGCGGTGGGTTCACCGGACGAGCGAACTCGGTGCTGCCGCTGGGTTCTCCGGGCATCGGCCTGACCGACGGCATCGACATGGTGCGCCGGTTCTACGGTGATCGTGCGTTGCCCGCGCGGTTCCAGGTGCCGTGGCAGGCCGCGGAGTGCGGTCGGTTGGACACCGTGCTGGAAGGTCTCGGCTGGATCGCCGGTGACGAGGCCGCGGTGCTGGTCGCGGATCTGGCCGGCATGCTCGCCCACTGCACGGGCCGAGCGGATCTTCCGCCGGTGCAGTTGGCCGATGCTCCGTCACCGGAATGGTTGGCCGGCTACCGGTATCGTGGCAACGACCTGCCGCCGTCGGCGGTGGCGGTGCTGACCGCCGGGGACGGTCCGGTATTCGTGACACTGCTCGAGGGCGGGGAGCGTCTGGGAGTCGCCCGCGGCATCGTCACCGACGGCTGGTTGGGGGTCACGGCGGTGACGGTGGAGCCGGCCCATCGCCGGCGCGGGGTGGCGACCGCGCTGATGGCCGGGCTGGGCCTGTGGGGCGTCGAACGCGGGGCGCGGGACGTCTACCTGCAGGTGGCCGCCGAGAACGAGACCGCCTTCGCGCTGTACGACGGGCTCGGTTTCGTCGAGCACCACCGCTACCACTACCGCACCGAACCGTTCGGATGACCGCCGGAGGTCAGGCGTCGACGGCGACTTCCAGTGGCAGCACTCGGTTCTCGAAGCAGCTGCGCGAACCGGTGTGGCAGGCCGGACCGGTCTGGTCGACCAGCAGTAGCAGTGCGTCCGCGTCGCAGTCGTAGCGCACCTCGACCACCTTCTGGGTGTGGCCGGACGTCTCGCCTTTCACCCAGTACTGCCGGCGGGACCGGGAGAAGTAGGTCGCGGCGCCGGTGGCCAGGGTGCGACGCACCGCCTCGGCGTCCATCCAGGCCACCATCAGCACCTCACGGGTGTCGAACTGCTGGGCCACCGCGCAGATCAGCCCGTCACCGTTGAACCGCAACTGATCGATGGTGAGAGGTTCACCCGGCGGTTCGGGAAGGGTTCCGGTCGCCGTCTGCTCCGCCGACTCCGGCGCGCCCGGCACGGCCGGATCCTGGGGCGCCCGCACACCATGGCCAGTCACCCCGAGGACCTGCGCCTGCTGCGAAGTGCCCGTCACCGGCTCTTCGGAGGCCGCTTCACGGTCGCCCGTCACCGGCACCTCGGAAACCGGTTCACGACTGCCCGTCACCGGGTCCTCGGAGGCCGCATCACCATTGCCCGTCACCGGACGGCCGCCTGTGCCATGCGGACGTCAAAGCCGTGATCTGCAAGCGCCTGCTTGACGGCGGCGATGGACAGCCAGTCGAAGTGGAACACCGACGCCGCCAGCACGGCGTCGGCGCCGGCCTCGACCACCGCCGGGAAATGGTCCAGCTGTCCCGCCCCGCCGGATGCGATCAGCGGCACGGTCACCGCCGCTCGCACGGCAGAGACCATCTCGGTGTCGAAACCTGCCTTGGTGCCATCGGCATCCATCGACGTCAGGAGGATCTCCCCGGCCCCTGCCTGCTCCGCCCGGCGGGCCCAGTCCACCGCGTCGATACCAGTCCCCCGCCGCCCGCCGTGCGTGGTGACCTCGAACCCGGACGGGCAGTCGACACGCTGGCCGGCCGGGACCCGGCGGGCGTCGATGGCCAGCACCACGCACTGCGAGCCGAACCGGTGCGCCGCCTCGGACAGGAACTCCGGACGGGCGACCGCGGCCGAGTTGATCGAGACCTTGTCGGCCCCGGCGCGCAGCAGGGCGTCGATGTCCTGCACCGTCCGCACTCCCCCGCCCACGGTCAGCGGGATGAAGACCGTCTCCGCGGTGCGACGGATCATGTCGTAGGCGGTGTCGCGATTGTCGGACGTCGCGGTGATGTCCAGGAAGGTCAACTCGTCGGCGCCCTCGGCGTCGTACCGGGCCGCCAGTTCCACCGGATCACCAGCGTCGCGCAGGTCGATGAAGTTGACGCCCTTGACCACCCGGCCCTCGGACACATCCAGGCACGGGATCACGCGAATGGCAACGGACACATCGTCCAGCGTACGGGGATGGGCGGGCGATTCCGCAGGATGAGGTGTGGGGCAGGAGCCGGGCCATCGCCTTGTCGATCGGCGACCGGATCGGGCAGGTGCAAGGTGCAGTCTGCCCCGGAGATCGTTACTCATCTGTGATCTCCGGGACCCCCGAATGCAGCGCCTTTTAGGGGGTCGTTGTCGTACCCCGGTCGTACGTTCGTGTCATGACCGGTCGGGGGCAGCAAGTGGGCGGTGACGGGGTGAGCGGCGCGCGCGTCGCCGCGACCGGTGCCGCGCGCTGCACCGGGTCCGGTGACGGCGCCGCCGGGGCGGGGGTGTTCTCGGCGGTGGATGCCGAGCGCTGCGCGGGTATGCCCACCCCCGCCTGTGACGGCCCGACGGGGTTCGGCGGGATGTCTGCGGACGATCCGGCGGCGGTGTCCGCCGCGCTGGCCGAGGCCGGGCGGGAGTTGGCCGCGATCCGCTCCTCGATCGCCCGGCTGCGGGACCTGCCGTTGTGGACCGTCCGGGAACAGGACCTGCTCACCCTGGCCCGCGACGTGGAATCCACCGTCTGGTCGGCCTACGGGGTGCAGGTGCGCCTCGCCGGTGAGATATCCGAGCGTGGTGTCGCGCAGACCCTGTCCGTCCGCTCCCCCGCCCAACTGCTGCGGCAGACCTTGAACATCCCGATCGGGCAGGCCCGCGGCCGGGTCACCGCCGCCCGCGCCTGCCTGCCCTCGGACACCCCATCCGGCCAGACCATGCCACCGCCGCTGCCCGAACTGCTGCACGCGATCGATGCCGGCGCGCTGTCCGACCACCACGCCCGCATCATCACCGGCTGCTGGACACCGATCCCCGCCGCCGTGGACGAGCAGACCCGCGGCATGTGCCGCGACCTGCTGCTGACCGAAGCGACCCGGCGGGACCCGGACGGGCTGCGGCAGGTCGCCGACCACATCGCCAACATCGTCGACCCCGACGGCACCGCCGACGACCGCGACCCGGCCGACCACGCCGAACTGCACATCGGCGGCAAACGCCCGGACGGGCTGACCCCGATCCGCGGGCTGCTGTCCCCGCTGACCGCCGAACAACTGCGCATCGCGATCGAAGCCCTCGCCGCGCCCACCCCGATCGACGCCCACCCCCGACCAACGCCGCGCCCCGACCACCCGCGACAAGGGCTGCACCTGGCCCGGCTGCGACATCCCCCCAGCCTGGTGCGACGCCCACCATGTGATCTGGTGGTCCCGCGGCGGACCCACCGACATCACCAACGGCGCCCTACTCTGCCGCCGACACCACACCCACATCCACCGCGGACACTGGCAGGCCCGCCTCGCCACCGACGGCAGACCCGAATTCATCCCCCCACCACACATCGACCCCACCCGACAACCCAGACGCAACCACCACTTCCACCTCCCCGACCTCCTCAGCAGCGTGTAGAACTGGCTCACTCCTGCTGTGGTCCGCGACGTTTCGTTCGTGGAATCGCGGAACCCGGCGTTGTCCACACCTGAATTCTGGGTGCGGCCAGGCCGGGACTCGCGCTGCGCGCG
This sequence comes from Nakamurella sp., assembly GCA_035708025.1. Taxonomy (GTDB): domain Bacteria; phylum Actinomycetota; class Actinomycetes; order Mycobacteriales; family Nakamurellaceae; genus Nakamurella. The sequence goes on from DASSTH010000274.1 coordinate 5,415, forward strand.
ATCAGCGAGACCACTTCCAGCCGTACCACTGCCGCGGGGTGTACACGTTGCTGTCCTTCTCCTTCGGGCAGCGGGTGCACGCCCGGTAGCCCTGCTTCTCCAGGCCGCCGGATTCCGGGTTGGGGTCGGGGAAGTCGACGAAGTGGTGCCATCCAAGAGCACACCGAAGGCTGCGACGCACGGGGCCTCCTCCGCGGGCCGGTCACTCTCGACCGTATGACGCTACCTCGCCGTGTCGTGCGGCGGGAGTTGTCCCGCGGCACCGGATCCCGAGCCCATTGGGTCGGTATCGCTGCCGGTTCCCGCATCGAAATTTCGCGCGTAGCCGGCACAGCGCAGCACCACCGCCAACCCCGTCGCAGTGCCGCGCCAATGACGTTCGATCGCGTCCACCCCGGCACGCCGAATCACCGAGCGCAGCACCCATCCGGTCACCACCACGTCGTCGGCATATCCGAGCACCGGGATGAAGTCCGGCACCAGGTCGATCGGCGATGCCAGGTACCCGAGCAGCAGCCACAACCTCACGCGCACACCGCGTGGCAGGCTGCGGTCCCGGGTCAGCGCGGTCACCAGTCGCAGCGTGTCTGGCAGCAGGCGCATCGCCTCGCGGGCCACTCCCGCGCCCGGCCGGGCCACGGCCAGCGCGACGACCAGGACGAGCCAGCAGATCAGCACGGCGCACCCGACACCGATCAGCACCTCGGCCCACCACGGCATTCCACCAGTGTGAGCGGTCCCGCCGCGGGCCACCATTCCGACCCACACCCGCGTTCGGCACGGATCCGGGTGATAATCGTCTGAGGCGTGGCAGGACGCCTCCGGTCCGCGGAAAGAGGAGCGACCTCCCTGCAGCAATACCGGCAGTACCCCGGCCGATTCGCCTCCTTTCGGCCCGAACCCAGCGGACGTCGGGCGCCACGAGAGGAGGGCATCGTGCCCGTCACCCTTCCCGACAACCCGAGCCTGGACCGGCTCCGCCGTC
>DASSTH010000275.1:0-4146 GCA_035708025.1 Nakamurella sp.
GAGCGCCTCGGCGGCCACCAGCATCGCCTCGTCGGCCAGCGTGCCGCCGGAGTACAGCCCGCGCAGCACGCCGGCGGCCGGGGATCCCGTCACCGATGCCTGGCCCGCTGCGGATGCGACGTCACCGGCCGATCGCTCCGACGACCAGTGCGGCCAGGAAGGCACCGGCGCGCCGACCGCGTGCAGCACCGATTCGACCGCGCTGGTGATGTCGGGTTGACCGCGGCCCAGCAGCACCGTGGTGACCGGCTTGCCCGCCGCGCGTGCCGCCGCCAGCACCCGGTCCGCGGTGGCGGGGTGCGGCGGTTTGGACACGATGACGATGTGGTCGGTGCCCGGGTCGGCGTCCAGCATGGCCAGCGCGGCCAGCGCCGACCGGCCGCCCACCGCCTCGGACAGGTCCCGGCCGCCCAGTCCTAGGACCGCCGAGACCGGCACACCGGCCTCGTCCAGCAGGCAGGTCAGCTGCTGAGCGCCGGTGCCGGAGGCGGCGATCACCCCGACGGTCCCGGGTGTGCGGCGCGCGCCGTCCGCGGCGGCGCCCGCGCCGACGGACTGCAGCACGTTGGCGAAGCCGAGCCCGACGCCGCCGATGATCGCGGTGCCGCAGTCCGGGCCCATCACCAGCACCCCGGCGTCCGCGGCGGCGTCCTTGAGCGCGATCTCGTGGGCGACCGGCACGTTGTCGGAGAAGATCATCACGTGCCGGCCGGCGGCGATCGCGTCCATCGCCTCGCCCAGCACGGCGCTGCCGGGCACCGACAGCAGCACCACGGCCGCATCGGGGGACCGCTCGGCGGCGGTGCGCACGGTGCGCGGCGGCTCGGCCTGACCGAACCCGGCCGCGGACCGGCCCGCCGCATCGGCGGCCTGCAACGCGGCGTCCAGCGCCCCGAGTCCCGCGGCGATCGCGGCGTCGTCGGCGCCGCGCAGCGCCACCAGCAGGTCGTTCGGGCCGGCCCCGGCGGGGACGGCGAACCCGAGCCCGACGGCCAGTTCCACGTTCAGCGGGGTGGCCATCGCGACCTGGGCGGCGGTGATCCCCGGCGCGTCGGCGGCGGCCTGGGATATCCGCAGCAGGGTCACCGAGTCGTGGTAGACGCCGCTGCGCAGTTCGACCAGTTCGGTCATCGTCCGGTGTACTCCTCGTCGGTGGTGCGGCTGGGTGTGGTCCGGACGTCGAAGCGCGGCCGGTTCCGCGGTGGGCGCGGCGGCGGCTGGGCGGGCACGCCCAGGCCGACGGCCAGCCCGGTGGTCAGGTCGGCGCCGCTGGTGTGCCCGACGGCCAGTAGGCCGGTCAGCGCACGGTGCAGCGCGGCATCGGCTGTGCGCCCGGCGGCCAGCAACACCGCCGTCGCCTCCGCGCAGGCGTGCCCGGCGGCGGCCAGTCGCAGCAGGTCGGCGGACACCAGCGTGGTGCGCTGCGCCAGCTGGTCCAGCGCCGCCACCGACACCTGCTGCACCAGTGCCGAACGCCCACCGGCGTACAGCCCGGCCAGGGCGCCGCACAGCACGTCGTCACCGCCCGGGGTGGACCCGGAACCGAGTCCGACCAACGCGGACACCGCGCGGCGCAGTTCGGCCGGGGTCCCGGCGGCCAGCGCGGCGCGCAGCGCATCGACCGGGGCATCGGCCAAGCCGCGGGCCGCGCCCCGGGCGGCGGCGGTGATGGCGGCGACCGCCGCGGGCGACGGTCGTACCACCGGGACCGCGGTGCGCACCGTGCGTACCACCGCCAGCCGCAGCCCGGGTAGCTCGGTCCGGCCGGCGCCGACGAAGGCGGCATCCCCCGGATGCAGGTGGGCGAACGGCCGGTCCGCGGCGTGCAGCGCGGTGCGCAGCCCGTTCGGGACGCCGGAGGCCTGCACCGTCAGCACCGTCACCACCCGGGTGTGGTCCCCGGTGTCGACGGCCAGCGTCACGGCTGCCGAGTGCGCCGCCAGTACCGATGCCGGGCGCAGTGGTCCGGTCAGCAGGTCAAGGATCGGCTGCGCCGCGGCGGCCGGGATCGTGGGGCGGCGCGGGGTGACGGGCGTCGGAGCCGAGGGCGCGCTCGCGATGACGTCCATGGTGCTGGTGTCCTTCCGTCGCGGCCGGCCGACGCCCATGGTCCCCCGGTCGGTCACCGGCCCCCAGCCGACGCTAACGGTCTCCCGGTCGGCGGTCCCATGGGAGAATGTGACGACCCACGCCCGTTGGCGCGGTGGAATCCGCCAACCGGTGGCGTTGGGGTGGGGGCGATCTTCGCGGGAGGGACGGCGGCGGTGGCACGGTCGGAGCACCCGTTGGCGGCACCGGGCATCACCATGCGGGAGGTGCTGGCGCGCCCCGCCATGGCCGGCAGCACCGTGCTGGCCGGCGCCAGCGGGCTGGACCGGATGGTGCGGTTCGTCAACATCATGGAGGTGCCGGACGTCCTGCAGTGGACCAGGGCCGACGAGCTGCTGCTGACCACCGGCTATCCGCTGCGGTCCACCCCGGAGGCGCTGGACGACTTCGTCGCCGAGCTGGATTCCCGTGGCCTGGCCGGGATCGCGGTGAAGCTGGGCCGCTACCTGGACCAGCTGCCGCAGGCCATGCTCGGGTCGGCCGACCGGCTGGGATTCCCGGTGGTGCAGATCCCGGACGGGGTCGGGTTCGACGAGATTCTCAACCAGGTGCTGTCCGAGGTGCTCGGCCGGCAGGCGGCCATGCTGGCCCGCGGCGAGCAGGCGCACTCCGTGCTGTTGCAGCTGGTGTTGCACGGCGGCGGGCTGCCCGAGGTGGTGGCCGCGCTGCCCGACCAGCTGGCCGGCCACGGCGCCGGCGCCAGCACCGTGTCGGTGCTGCACGTGGACCGCACCGGCCGGACCATCGCCGCGGCGGGGGCCGATCTGCCGCCCGCCGCCGCGGCGCTGTTCGACGAGGACCACCTGTTCCGCTCCACGACCTACCGGCACGGCATCCACACCCTGGGCAGTGAGCCGGACCGGGCGTCGGTGCTGATCGCCACCGTGGTGGCCGAGCGCAATCAGGGGCACCTGATCGCGGTGCGCACCGACCGGCCGTGGGACGGGCAGGACGTGATGATCGCCGAGCGCGGAGCCACGGTGGCCGCCCTGGTGGTCACCCGGGAGCTGGCGGTGGCCGCGGTGGAGGGCAAGTACCGCGGCGACTTCCTGCGCGACGTGCTGGTCGGGCAGATGCCGGCCGCGGCCGCCATCGAGGGTGCCCGCGGCTTCGGCTGGGACCTGACCGGACCGATGGTCGTGGTGGTGGCCGCCGCCGGTGACGGGCCGGGCGGTGACGAGTCCACCCGGCGGCGGCGCGCCGAACAGCTGGGGGCGTCCTGGGCGGCCTGGGTGCGGCGCTGGGATCCGGTGGGCGCGGCCGCCGCGTTCGCCGCCGAGGCGGTCGCCGTGCTGCACACCCCGGACGGTCAGGTGCCGCCGGCCGCCAAGGTGGCCGAGCTGCTCGGCGGCCTGTCCTCGCCGGGCGCGCCGTTCGACGGCATCGTCGGGGTCTCGCGGGTCGTCACCGACACCGAAGCGCTGTCCGCGGCGTACTCGCAGGCCTGGGAGGCGGTCCGGGTGGGTCGCCGGCTGTCCGGCGCGGGCTCGGTGTCCCGGTTCGACGACCTGGGCCTGTACCGGCTGCTGTCCCTGGTGCCGGACTCCGCGGAGCTGCGCTCGTTCCTGGCCGACACCCTCGGGCCGTTGGCCGGGCCGGAGGGCGACGTGGAGTCGGACGAGCTGCGCCGCACCCTGGCGGTGCTGTTGGACACCAACCTGAACGTGGCGCAGACCGCGCGCCGGCTGCACTTCCACTACAACACGCTGCGCTACCGGATCGGCAAGCTGGAGCGGTTGCTCGGGCCGTTCACCTCCGAGGCGCGGCTGCGGGCGGACCTGACCGTGGCGCTGTACGTGTGGCAGATGCGGGTCGCGCACCGCTGATCCGGCGACACCCCCCTCCGGCGAGGATCAACTTCCGTCCGCGAGGATCAACTTCGCGCCGAAACCGGCAAATCCGGCGGAGAATCGTGAAGTTGATCCTCGCCTAACCCGGACGCCCACCGGTGACGGGCCTCGCATGGACCGCCCGTCACTGGGCATCGACCGCGCGTGCGTGGGTCTTCCCGCACGCCTCTCCAACTCGGGCGATCTT
>DASSTH010000276.1:0-2920 GCA_035708025.1 Nakamurella sp.
GTCACCGGCTCGGACGGTCTCGGCGCCTCCCGGACGCCCGTCACCGGCTCGGACGGTGCTGTCGCGGGGGCCGGGGTCCACCGCCGCAGCATCCGGATGCGGGTGGTGGCCGCGGTGCTGGGCGTCCTGGCCCTGGCCGCCGGCCTGGTCACCGCCGTCGCGGTCAGCGCGGCTGGCCCGTCACCGGGGGTTCCACTGCTGCCGGCCGCCGTCACCGCTGCCCCGACCAGCGGGGCGGGACACAGCACCCGCCCGATCCGGCCCTACCCCGACCTGCCGAACGCCACCGGCTCGACCGGCGGTTCGGGCGGGGCGGGCAGCAGCGGCGGCTCCGGCGACGCGACGGGCACCGGCGGCGCCCCGGGCAGCGGCGCGCCCGGCGGGACCGTCACCGCCGTCCCACCCGCTCCTTCCACGGCGGCACCCGGTACTTCCGACGTGCCGCCGGCGGAGTCCGCGGGCGGGGTGAAGGCTGCCCGCGCCCGGGTGACGGACTTCGTGGCGGCGCTGAACGACAACGACCCGGACCGGGCGAACGGCTTCCTGTGTTCGGACCTGGCCGGGTCGTTCGGTGCGGGGATGCTCAACGGCATCCAGCCGGGATCGCTGGGCGTCGGCGGGGTGAGCGTGCGCGGCACCACCGGCACCGCGTACGTCAGCTATCTGCCGGTCGGCGGTGGCGAGCCGGCCCGCGCGTTGTTCGGGCTGGTGGTCGAGCACCAGCAGTGGATGATCTGCGACCCGCCGAGCTGAGACCCCCCGGGGTCAGCGCCCCGACGCGGTGGGCCGGCGCTGCGGCCGCGGCGCGCGCACCCCGGGCGCCAGCCGGCGGGCGGTGAGCAGGAACGCGGTGTGCCCGATCATCCGGTGCTCCGGCCGCACGGCCAGCCCCACCAGGTGCCACGGGCGGTGCAGGCTCTCCCAGGCCTCCGGCTCGGTGAAGCCGCCGTCGGCGCGCAGGTCCTCGGCGATGCGGGACAGCTGCGTGGTGGTCGCCACGTACACGATCAGCACCCCGCCGGGGACCAGGCTGCGGGACACCATGCCGATCATGTCCCAGGGCTCCAGCATGTCCAGCACGATGCGGTCCACCGTCCCGGCGTGCTCGGCGGCGTCGCCCAGCCGCAGGTCCCAGTTGTCCGGCGCGGCACCGAAGAACCGCTCCACGTTGCGCCGGGCGTGCACCGCGTGGTCGTCCCGGATCTCGTAGGAGACCACCGACCCGGTCGGCCCGACGGCGCGCAGCAGTGAGCAGGTCAGGGCGCCGGATCCGGCGCCGGCTTCGAGCACGCGGGAGCCGGGAAAGATGTCGCCCCAGGCGACGATCTGCGCCGCGTCCTTGGGATAGATCACCGCGGCGCCGCGCGGCATGGACAGCACATAGTCGGTCAGCAACGGGCGCAGCGCCAGGTACGGCGTGCCGCCCGCGGAGTGCACCACCACACCCTCCGGCCGGCCGATCAGGTCGTCGTGCGCCAGCGCGCCCCGGTGCGTGTGGTACGTGCCGCCGGTCTCCAGCACCAGGGTGTACTTGCGCCCCTTGGGGTCGGTGAGCTGCACCCGGTCGCCGGCGCCCAGCAACCGGTCGGCGGTGACGGGGATCCCGGGGCCGGGCTCGCTCGACGGGTCACCCGCGACGGCCGTCTGCGGCTGCGGCCGGTCCCTGCCGTCCGTGTTCGAAACTCTCGCACCGTCCGCGTCCGGTTCACTCGCCGGTTGACCCGCGACCGCCGTCTCCGGCTCGGTCACGGGCTGCTCCGCGCCGGCCGTCCCTGCCTCGCTCACCTGTCGCCGGCCCCCACCGGCCGCGCACCGGCCAGCGTCCGGTTGATGTCCGACCGCAGCAGCACTCCGCATGGCCGGCCGTCGGTGTCCACCAGCAGGAAGTACGCCGACGTCACCTGGCTCAGCCGCTCGATGAGTTCGTCGGGCTCGTCGTCGGCGAGCACCACCATGCCGGGGTCCACCGGCTGGGCCGCTGTCGACGACGGCGCGGACGGGGATCGCTGCGCCAGCGCGAACGCGGCGGGGCCGTCCAGCACGCCGACCGCGATGCCGTCGGCGCCGGTCAGCACCACGGCGCGGTCCCCCGCCACGCCCAGCGCCATGGCCACCGGCGTCTCGCCGGGCAGTTGCAGCACGGGCCGGGCCAGCGACGCCACCGTCACTCCTTCCGGCCAGTGCCGGGTGCGTGCCGATGGCCACTCGGCCAGTGCGCCGGCCGCCACGAAGACGCCCATCACGGCGGCGATGCCGGCCTGCAGCAGGTCCACCTTGGTGCCGCCGAACGCCTCCACCACGGCCCATACCAGCAGCGCGGCGGCCACCAGGTAACCGCCCACCACCGCCGAGATGGTGGCCGCCCGACGGCGCCGGAACAGCCGCCACACCGCGGCCCGCAACACCCTCCCGCCGTCCAACGGGAGCGCGGGCAGGATGTTGAACACCGCCACGATGCCGTTGGCCAGCGCCAGTTCCAGTAGAAGCAGCCAGCCGATCGAGCCGCGGGTGGTGCTGCCAACCAGCAGGCCGCAGATCAGCGCCAGCAGCGCGGACACGCCAGGACCGGCGCCGGAGACCAGCGCTTCCTCCTTCGGCGAGTTCGGTGACCGGCCCAGCTCCGACACGCCGCCCACCAGGTACAGCCGCACCTCGAGCACCGGCAGGCCGAGCGACCGGGCGGCCAGGCAGTGGCCCAGTTCGTGGGCGAGCACGCTCACCCCGAGCAGGATCGCCAGCAGCGCTGCCACCCCGACCGCGGCGGGCGTGGGGGTGCCCGGGACCACCTGCGCGACCACGGGCGTCGCCAGCACCACGATCAGCACCGCGGACACCAGCCAGGACGGCGCGACGGTGATGGGGATCCCGCCGATCCGCCCGAGCCGCAGGCCGAATGACCGCCGCGGGCGCCGAGGAGCGG
>DASSTH010000277.1:0-5752 GCA_035708025.1 Nakamurella sp.
TGCGCGCAGCGCCCGGAGCACCGCCACGGTCCGGCCGATCAGAGACAGCACCCCACGGGGATTGAGGTACGCGCGGCGGATCACCGGCAGGGGCAGGTGCCGCACCGCGATGCCCCGCGCGGTCAACTCGGCGCACAGCGGGGCCGCCGGGTGCGGCAGGTCGGTGGGCAGCCACACCTCCAGGCGCACCGCCGGGGCGGCCACGGCGGCGATCTGCAGCACCATCCGGTCGGCCCCGTAGAGCTCGTCCGAGGAGTGCACCAGCACCATGCTGATCTCGCTGGGCAACGTCACCCTCCTGACCGGCGGCGGGAATGTGGACCATACCGGCCGCGGCGGCCGGCGCGGGGCCGATTCGCCCGATCACCCGTCACGCGTCCCCGGGCGGGGACCGGGGGTGGACCCGCATGCATCCGCCCGCCGTACGCAGGAAACAATCGGCCGGTGACGACGCTGCATGACCCGACCAGGATCTCGTTCGCCTCGGACAACTACGCCGGCATCCACCCCGAGGTGCTCGCCGCCATCGCGGACGCCAACGGCGGCCACCAGATCTCCTACGGAGGGGACGACTACACCGCGCACCTGCAGCAGGTGATCGCCCGGCACTTCGGTGACGGGGCCCGGATCTGGCCGGTGTTCAACGGCACCGGCGCGAACGTGGTGGGGCTGCAGGCGATGGTGCCCCGCTGGGGCGCGGTGATCTGCGCCGAGACGGCACACATCAACACCGACGAGAACGGCGCACCGGAGCGGGTGGCGGCGCTGAAGCTGCTCACCGTGCCCGCCCCCGGCGGCAAGCTCACCCCTGAGCTGATCGACCGGCACGCCTGGGGCTGGGGCGACGAGCACCGTGCCCAGCCGCTGGCGGTGTCCATCACGCAGACCACCGAGTTGGGCACCGCATACACCACCCAGGAGATCGCCGCCATCGCCGAGCACGTGCACGCACTGGGCATGCGCCTGCACATGGACGGATCCCGGATCGCCAACGCAGCGGCCACGCTCGGCGTCGACCTGCGCGCGCTGACCGCCGATGCCGGCGTGGACATGCTGTCCTTCGGCGGCACCAAGAACGGGCTGCTATACGGCGACGCCGTGGTGGTGCTGGACGCTGGACCTGACACAGAGGCCGCCACCGGCCTCGACTACCTGCGCAAGCTGGACATGCAATTGGCCAGCAAGATGCGGTTCGCCTCCGCACAGCTGATCGCGTTGCTGGAAGGTGACCTGTGGCTGCGCTCGGCGCGGCACGCGAACGCCATGGCGGCCCGGCTGGCGGCGGCCGCCGGGGCGCTGGACGGCGTCCGGATCACCCAGCCCGTGCAGTCCAACGCGGTGTTCGCCGTGCTGGACAAGGCGGTCGCCGAGCGGTTGCGCCAGCGGTACCGCTTCTACGACTGGAACCCCGCCACCGGCGAGGTCCGGTGGATGTGCGCGTTCGACACCACCGAAGCACACGTGGACGCATTCGTCGCCGCGCTGACCGAGGAACTGTCCGGCACCTGACCCTGTCGCCGGATCACCGGCTGGTGCACGGGCGGCAAACCGCCATCGGGTCGCCACCCGCGATCGTGCCGCCGGCGGCGATCAGGACGCCGGTTGCCGACCCATCGCCGGTCGCAGGGTCACCGTCGCCGCCGCATCGTGCGGAATCGGGGGGAACGCGCCGAAAGGACCATCCTGGCGGATACGATCCGCCTCGATGACATCTGCAGGCAGTTTCGAGGATGCGGTGCTGGAGTACGCCCGGCGGCCCTCGCGGCGGGGGTTCCTGGGTCTGTTCGGCCGCGCCCTGGCGGTGAGCATGGGGGGCGGCGCCCTGCTCACCGTCACCGCCACCCAGGCGTCCGCCGAACCCGACTGCTTCTGGGAGTATCCGGCGCGCGATCTGGACAGCTGTGACAGGAAGCGTCACCATCCCGGGAACACCCCGACCACCAACGGCTGCGGGCCGGAGGGCGGGGCGCTGAGCGCCGTCATTCCCAACAGCTGGGGAAAGGCGGACTTCAAACCGTCCTGCGACACCCATGACGTCTGCTACGGGACTTGCGGAAACTCCAAGGAGGACTGCGACCTCGCGCTGGGTCTGGGCGCGGCGGACTCCTGCAAGCAGGCATACGGAGGCGGTGGCGCGATCAACGCGACGCTGCTGGCCGCCTGCACCACCATCGCCTACGACTACGGCGCGGCGGTCCTGCTGGGCGGCCAGGACGCCTTCGACCAGGCGCAGAAGGAGGACTGCGAGTGCTGCCACCTCAAGTCGGTGGCCTACTGCGGTCCGCTGGACTCCTGCTATTCGTCGGCGGGGGCCTGCCTCGAGGAGTGCAAGAGCGGGCTCGGCGTCTTCGGCGAGAACCTCTGCGGCCCACCGCCGGAGGGCAAATGTCAGTGACGTCCGCACGGATCGGCGGGTGACGCGTGCTCGCACTGCGTCTGGCCCTGGCCGCCGTGTTCCTGATCAGCGGCATCGCCAAGGCGGCGACGCCCAGGGCCACCGCCGGTGCCGCCGGTGACCTGGGGGTCCCGGCCGGATGGACGACGGCCATTGCGGTCCTGCTGCCGGCGGTGGAGATCCTCGTGGCGGGGCTGCTGGTTCCTACGCCGACCGCGGTCCTCGGCTCGGTGGCCGGCACCGCTCTGCTAGCCGCCTTCACTGTGCTGATCGCGGTGAACCTAGCCCACGGCCGACGGCCGTCCTGCGCCTGTTTCGGGGCGCTATCCGCGCAGGCGGCGATCAGCGGCCGCACGCTGGTGCGCAACGGCGTGCTGCTGGCCGCATCGGTGACGGTGCTGGTGGCGACGCTGCTACCGGGCGAATGCCGGGCCGGCTGCTACGACGCCGCGGGTGGCGGGCAGGTGCTGATCGGGGCCGGGACGGTGCTGGCGGTCGCGGTGGGTGCAGGGTTGGTGTTGATCCACTCGCTGACCCGGATGGTCGGCCGACTGACCGAACGGGTACGCGAACTGGAGGCGGCGCTGGACCGCGCCGGCATCCCGGTCCCGGGCGGCCCCGACGTCGCGGTCCGGGGCGCACCGCAGGCCGACCTGCCCGCCCTGCTGCGGGCGGCCGCCGCGGGCATCGTCACCGATCCGGCCGGTTCGCCGCTCCGGCTGGCGGACCTGGTGGCTGCCGCGGACCGGACCCTGCTGGTGTTCCTGTCGTCCCACTGCAGCGCCTGCACGCGGGTGCGCTCGCAGATCGAGGCGGTGACGGAGCCCGACGGACTCCAGTTCGTCGCCGTCACCGACGACTGGGGTGCGGTCGATCCGCCGGTTCCGGGCAGCGCGCTGGCCCTGTTCGCGGACGGCGGCCAGATCGCCGAAGCCGGTGGTATCCGGGCGTTCCCGTCCGCCATCGAGGTGGACGCCGCGCTTCGCCCGTCCGGCACCCTGATGATCGGGTCGATCCGGATCCGCCAGTACCTGGACACCCATCGAGGAGCGCTGCAACGTGCCTGATCCGTCCGAGCCGCAGCCGAATCCGCGGGTGCATCCGCAGGGTGGGCCCGCCGTCCCGCCGGGCCCACCGCCCCAGGTTCCGGAATCGCATCCCCACAGCGGGCAGCCCCAGCCGATCCGGCCCGCCCCGGCCCCCGAACCGAGCCGGACCGCCGGCCCGAACCTGAAACCGGCGGCAGCCGCCGCCGGAGTGGCCACCGTGGCGCTGGCAGGCGGCATCGCAGCGGTAGCGCTGACCTCCGGCTCCTCCGCCGCCGACGGCGGTGCCTCCGGCCCGGTCATGCCGACCGGACCCGTATCGACCGGCACGGACGTCACCGGCGGATCCGGCTCCGGCGGCACCGGCAGCACTTCGCAAGGCAGCACCGCCGGCACCGGCGCGGTGTCCTCGTCATCGATCGCCGGCGACTGGACCGGGAGCATCGACGGTGGCGGCACGCCGGTCGGCCTCCGTCTGACCCTGGACAGCGGGGACCCGGCGGCGGTGACCGGGAAGATGATGTTCGCCGATCCGGACACCAAGGCCTGGGCACCGGCCGGCACCCTGACCGGCGCGCTGGACGGTACGACGTTGAAACTGGAGAGCAATTCCGACGCCGCGCTGACCCTCACCGTGTCGGGCGATTCCCTGACCGGGACCGGCGAACTGACCCGCAAGGACAACCCGTTCCCGGTCAAGGTCACGCTGACGCGGGGTTGATTCTGGGTTGATCCGGTCGGGCCGATCGGGGTCAGACGGCGGCCGGCCGCCATCGGCGCAACACGGCATCGCCGAACGCGACCATCGTGACCACCCACACCAGTCCGAGGCCGGAGAGCAGCAAGATCTGCCAGAGCGCGACCGCGCCGGTAGCGCCGCAACCGACCGCCGCTCCGACGTCCACCAAGGAAACCGCGTCGATCAGCGGGCCGCGCTGGCCCTGCGTGCGGCTGGTGAAGGTGACCACCGTGCCCGCGCTGCAGGCATCCGCCTCCATCTCGACCCGCTGCCAGTTCAGGGTGTCCCCGGTGGCCGCGTCGGTACTGAACGAGCGGTGCACCGTGCCCAGTTGCACATCCAATTGCTTCACCGGCGGGTCGCCGTGCGGGTTGCCGGCCAGCAGGAACTCCAGCCGGTAGCGGCGGCCCGCAGTGGTGTCCAGGGTCTGGGTCAGCGTCGCTGCGGTGCCGTCACCGTCGTTGCCGTTCAGGTCGACATACTGCTTGCCCTGCTCGGCGTCCTCCCAGCCCGCTCCGATCAGGTCCACGCTGCCGGCTGTGATCCGCCAGGCTCCCAGCTCCGGGTGGTCCGCGGCGGTGTAGGTGTCGTAGCCGCTGACCTCCTCGACATCGGGCGGCTCGAACCCGCCGGTCGGCACCAGCGACCCGTCGCCAGGTGCAGGTGCCGCTGCCTGGCCGGACGACGCTGTCGAGCCGGCGCCGTCGGCGACCGCCGCGGGTGCGGCCCCCGCCAGCAGCAGCAGGACCGAGATCATCGCCGCGGCCGTCGCCCGCGCCGTTCGCCCGCGAGCGACACGACCGCGGCACGGCATCCGCCGGATTCGTCGCAACACAACCGTATTGGACCATTCCCCGGACGCGCCGGCGCGGCACCGCCCTCGTCGCACCTTCCCGAGTCGTGTGCTCGCCGCCACGAGCTCCGGGTGGCGGTGACATCTGCCCCACCCATCGCCGGGTCGTGTGCTCCACGCCACGAGCTCCGGGTGGCGGTGACATCGGCCCCACCCGTTGCCGAGTCGTGTGCTCCACGCAGCGCTGGGGCGCTGCCTGAGACACACGACCCGGGGTAGTGGCGGACGCAAGAGCTGTGAAGCTGTGAGGTGTATCACAGCAAGCGGGCGCGCCATCCTGTCGGTAGGCCTGCCCCCAGACAGGCGCGGCGCCCGCTCCGCTGGGACCAGCGGGCCCGACAGGGAGATGCACCATGGACATGACGTCCGGACAGCGAGATGTGCTGCGCCAGCTGGAATCCGTGACGGACAACTTCGCCAGGGAATGGGACCCGGCGCGGGGCGTGCTGTCCTTCGCCCGCGCGGACAGCCTGGTGCGGGCGGTACCGGGAGCGACCGCCGCGATGCCGCGCGGCGAACTGTTGCGGGCGTTCCTCAGCCGCTATCCCGGTCTGTTCGGGCCGGACGACATCATGGACACCCTGCGGCCCCAGGCCGAGCGCACGGACGCCGTCGGCTTCACCCACCAGGTGTTCCAGCAGGTGGCGCCGCCTCCCCCGCTGCCGACGACCGGCGAGCCGACCGGACTGGAACCCGTCGGCACCGGGCGCCGCAGGCGC
>DASSTH010000278.1:0-14727 GCA_035708025.1 Nakamurella sp.
CGGGCCCGTCATCGCCGCCGTCCCGCCGGCCGCACCGGGTCGTCGTCCGCGTCGGCGTCCGGCCGCCACCGCCGCCGCGATGGCGGTCACCAGGAAGGCCAGCACCGCAACGACATTGCCGACGCCGCCCACCTGCCACAGCAGCCGGGCACCCCGCAGATCACCGGCCACCCGCAGCAGCAGGGCCGCGTGCAGCAGGGCCGCCGGGACATACATCGCCGGGTGATAGGGCAGCGGCCGGTGCAGCACGGCGGGCAGGATCACCGGCGCGTGCGCGAAGATCATCGACACCGTGAAGCCCAGGAACACCGCGTGCACGACGGCGTCATAGCCCCCGCCCGCCCACGGATCCGGGGCCACCAGGAGAACCGCACCGGCCAGCGACAGCCAGCCGTACCCGGCCAGCAGGCACGCCGCGCTGAACCGCGGCAGCCCTCGCCCGCGCAGCATCCGCACCGCCACGTCGACCCGCAGCAGCGCACCGACCAGCACCAGCAGCGCCAACCCCAGCACGGGCAGCGCCCAGCCGGGGAACAGCAGGGTGAGCACGACCACCACCAGCAGCAGCACCGCGGCGGCCAGCACGGCACGCTCGGCCCGATCGTCGCTCCGGCCCAGCCTGGCCAGTTCCATCCGTTCCCCGGCGATCAGCAGCACCACGAAGGCCACCAGCCAGGGCAGGAACGCCGCGGTGCTCGCACCGCCGGTGAACAGCACGGCGGCACCGACCGCGGCCACCGCCCCGAGGGCCTGCACCAGCACCGCCGGGTCCCGGCGGCGCCGCCACAGCGGCACGAAAACCGCTGCCTGCACGCCGGTGCCGAGCACCAGCAACACGCCGGCCGCCTGCAACGGCAGCGGCGAGACCAACGCGATCCCGCCCAGGGCGGTCAGCGCCGGGGCGGCGAATCCCCAGCGACGATGCAGCGCCACCGCGCGTTCCAGCGCGATCAGCGTGCCCACGAAGCCCAGCACCATCAGCAGCCCGTGCACCGCCGTGAGCCGCTCGCCCCAAACCGGTGCGCCCACGCCGAGCAGCAACAGCGCCGCGTCCAGCCCGGCCAGCAGCGCGAACCCGCCACCGGCCAGCAGCACCATCCGCAGGGCGACCGGACGGGTCCGGGTCCGGGACGCGGCCGGACGGCTCACGGCCGCGGCGGCAGGGTGAGCACGCACGCACCGGGCTCCGCGAACGGCACCAGGTCCGCGCCGGCCGGGTCGCCGCCCAACCTGTCCAGCACGCCCCGCACGATGCCCAGGTGCACCCCGCACACCAGGTCCGGTTGCACCCGGGCGGCGTCCAACAGCGGGCAGGTGGTCAGCCGCACGGTGCGGCCGTCGGCATCCGGCTCCGGACTGAATCGCAGGTCGGTGAGCAGTTCGACGACCGCCGCACCGGCTCGCTCGGCGCCGCCACCGGAACGGATGGGCTTCGCGGCCAGCGTCCGGCCCCACCGGGCGCCGGCCTCCAGCGCCATGCCGCGCGGATCCGGGCTGGTGCTGGCCAGCTGGTTGATCAGGGCCAGCGCCAGTGCGGCGTACTCGTCACCGAACGTGCCGTCCGTACCCGCCCGGGCGGGGTCCGTCTGCTCGCGATGGGCCCCGGCGGGGGCCGGACCGGCGATCCGGTACAGCCAGGCCGGCCGGCCGCGCCCGGCGGGCCTGGCACGCTCACGCTCCACCCGACCGGCGAGCACCAGGGCGTCCAGGTGCTCGCGAACCGTGTTGGGGTGCTGGCCCAGCCGGCCGGCCAGATCGGCCACCGTGACCGGCCCGGCCGCCCCGATCACCGCGTCCAGCACCGCCGCGCGCGGACCGGACATGCGGTTGGCCGCGGACCGGGCGGGGCGCGGACCGAGCGCCCGGGGTGCACTCCACCGGGCCGGCCGGCCGGCAGCATTATTTGTCACGGACCCGACTGTAATAAACTCGCGCATGACCCGCTAGTGTCGGGTCATCGACCTTACCGGGAGGCCCCGCATGACCAGCACCGTCGTTCTCGCCAGCACCGCCGCCGACTCGGCGGCGGTGGAGGCGATCACCCAGCACCACGCCGAGTTGGTCGGCACCGTCATCGCCCACACCACGGCGCTGCTGGATGCCTCCACCCGGGGCGACATCCAGGGCGCGTCCGCCGCGCGGCGGGACCTGGTGCTGTTCTGTCGCGGAGACCTGTTGCCGCACGCGGTGGCCGAGGAGGACACGCTGTATGCCATGGCGCGGCAGTTGCCCGCCGTGCGGATGCTGGTGGACGCGATGATCGCCGAGCACCGGGTGCTGGCCGACCTGATCGACGACCTGGCGGACGCCACCACACCGCTGGCCGCCTCCGCGTCGGCGCAGGCGCTGCGCGTGCTGTTCGAACTGCACGCCGACAAGGAGAACGAGTTCATCCTGCCGGCGCTGGCCCAGGATCCGTCGGTGTCGCTGGCCGAGGGCCTGGACGGGATGCACCGCACCTTCGAGGAGATCAAGGCGGCCGCCGTGGGCGGCGGCTGTGGGAGCGGCGCCTGCGGCTGCGGCGGTCACGGCGGCGAGCAGGCCGGGTGCGGGTGCGGCGGGCACGGCGGCGAGCAGGCCGGGTGCGGGTGCGGCGAGCAGGCCGGGTGCGCGTGCGGCGGTCACGGCGGTGACGAGGTCGCCGGGGGCGGGCATGACCACGGTGCTCACGAGGTCGCCGGGGCCGGGCCCGACGCGGCCGGCCGGCCGGTGCTGGACGCCCGGGCGGTGCCGCACAACATCCGGCACGCCACCGTGTTCGGCGCGCTGGACGCGGTGCGGCCCGGATCCGGCCTCGAGCTCATCGCACCCCACGACCCGCTGCCGCTGCTCGCCCAGATCGAGCAGCGCAACCCGGGGGTGTTCCAGGTGACCTACCTGGAGCGGGGCCCGGAAGCCTGGCGGCTGGCGATCGACCGGCGAGCCGCCGCGGTCTGAGCCGGCAGCGAGGACGGCACATCGGCCTGCCAGGGATCGGCGCACTCCAGCGACGCCAGCAGCGCCGCCAGCGGGCCGGTGTGCACGTGCGGCATCCCGGGATCGGGTGCGCGGGCCAACTCGGCGGCCAGCCGGCGGGCGGTGGCCAGCGCGGCCGCCCGGCCGGTGCGCCGGTAGCGGCGTAGGGCGCCTTCGAATCGGGCGGCCGGCGAGCCCGGCTGCGGCCCGGAGGGCAGTCGGCCCCCGGCCAACGCCCGCCACATCGCGGCCAGGTCCGCCGCGTCCGGATCGCCCGCCAGCAGCGCCGCGCGACGCAGGAAGCCGGCCGCGTGGGCGCAGCTGTCCGGGTCGGCGCGGTGCCCCCACCAGCGCCCACCGACGTCCAGGTCGGCCACGGCCCGGCGCAGGTCGGCGGCCAACTCCTCCGGCACCTCGAACCACCGGGCCGGCCGCTGCAGTGCGCAGTCGAACGCCACCAGCATCGCGGCCAGGTCGGGGTAGCGCCGCTTCGGGTCCTTGCGCAGCGCCCGCCGGAGGACCCGCTCGCCGGCCGGCCAGCACGGCCCGCCGGCCTGCGCGAACCGGCGTGGCCGATCGTCCGTGATACGGCGCAACGCATCGCCGCGTTCCGCGTCCAGGTCGAGATACCCGGCGCCGCAGAGGATCCGGAACAGCACGGTGGCGAGCGCATACTGCTCGGCCACCGGGTCCAGCGGCGGCACGGCAATGCCGTCCCGCAGCGCCCCGGCCGCCTGCGGGTCCAGCGCCTCGCCGCCGGCCGGCCGGGGTGGACCGTCCTGGCCGGGCAATCCGGCCAGCCCGAAGTCCAGCAGCAGGATCTCGCCGTCCGCCGTCGCCAGGATGTTCCCGGGGTGCACGTCGCCGTGCAGCACGCCGAGCGCGTGCAGGGCGGCATAGCGGGCCAGGACGCGGCGCGCCGTCCGGCATCGGCCGGGACCATCGGTGGCCGCCAGGTCGACCGGCCGGCCCTCCACCCACTCGGTGATCAGCACGCCGCCGGTGTCGCTGGGCAGTACCGCGTTAAGCCGGGGTGCCCCGTCACCGTCCAGCAGGCGCAGCGCGGCGGCTTCCGTCGACACCAACCGGCGTCCCGACGCCGGCTCGTCGACGATCTTGACGGCCACCCGGCGGGACGGCTCGGCGGTGAGGTGGCCGAGCCAGATCTCGGTGTCACGCACCTTCCGGACGAGGGTGTCCAGCGCGGCGGGTCCGATGACATCTGCGGCGGCATGTCGCGGACCGTCAGGTGGCGGTGCGGACGTGTCCGCCGGTTCCAGCAGGCCGTGGCGGCTGAGCGCCACCAGCACCCCGAAACACTCGTCCAGGGTGGACAGCGGATCGGCGCCGGATTCCCGGCAGTGGGCGTGGATTCCGTCGGCGAGCGTCATGGGAGTGCGGAAGTGTTCCAGCAGCGCCGCGGTGTCGGCGGACAGCAGGCATGGCGGTTGCCGCGATCCCCGCAGCCCGGCGAGCACGTCCCCGGGAATGGCGAAGGAGGCGGGGATGTCGGGCGCCGGCACGATCTCGGCGGCGGGGGACAGCCGGAACAGCCGGGACTCGATGCCCGCGGGACCGGTCATGGCACCAGCACCGCGCTTTCGGCGAGGGCGCTCGGGCCGAAGGTCCGGGTGTCCAGCCCGGCGGCGCCGGCGTCCGCCAGGCAGCGCGCGGTCAGCGCGGCGGCGTCGGCACTGCCGGGCTCCTCACCGCCCTCGGTGCGGCCGGCGTGGCGGGCCAGCGCGGAGCCCAGCAGACGACAGACCAGCAACCGCCAGGACAGTCCGGACTGATCGAAACCGCGTGACACCATGCCTGTCTCGCCGACCTGACCGGTGAACGGCACGCCGTGGGCGGGCAGCCCGGACAGTTGGACCGCCAGCCGGTGGGCGGCCGCGTCGGCGTCCGCCGCGGTGTCGAAGTAGAGCACGATCTTGTCCGGCCGGTGGATGCCGGATGCGGTGCCGCCCACCTTGAACGAGTGCGCCCCGCCGTCGGCCGCCGTCCGGGCGACCGCATCCACCGCCGCCGCCAAGCGGTCGGGAAGAGGGCTGACATACACCTTGTGGACGTGTGAGATGGCCGGATCGCCGGCTGCTCGATCGTTCTCGGTGACCCAGGCCTGCCAGTAGTCCCCGCGGTGACGCCGGAAGCCGGTCAGTCCGGCGGTGCCGCGGGTCAACACCGCGTCGATGCGGCGCTCGTCGTGGTCCAGCCCGGCCCGGCCGCCACACGGGATGCTTCCCGCGGTGTACAGCATGGCCGTCAACGCGTCCGCATCGGCGGGGCCGCCGCGGGCGGCCACCCCGGCGGCGACGGCGGCGGCCCGCAGCACGGCCCGGTGGGACAGTGCGGCCAGCTGTCGGCCGGGCCGCGGTGCGGTGCCCATGGTGCCTCCGCCGTCGCCGTCGCGGTCTACTGGTCGACCCGCGCCGACTGCAGCGCCTCGAGGGCCTCGGTCAGCTGCTCACGCCGCGGTGTCAGCTGTTCCATCGCCTTGTCGATGACTTCGGTTGCCTGGCGGAGGGTCTCGCGGATACGCAGGTAGTCCTCCTCGCGGATCACCTCGGACGGGTCGATCACCGGGGTGGTGGTGGTCAGGGTGGTCAGCGTCAGGTAGGTGGGCACCGTCCAGGTGGGGTACTCCGTCCCGCCGCCTTCCGGGTTGGGATTTCCGGCCTGCCCACCGCCGCCGGCCACCCGGCCGCGCTGCAGCACCGTCAGGTACTTGGCGGCCACGAACACCGGTGAGGTCTCCGGAATGGTGGGCGGGTTGGTCAGCGGGTCGTGCGGCCGCCACCTGGTCGACGAGATGTACATGTCCTTGACGTAGAAGCCCATGGTTTCCTCCCCAGCGGATAGGTGCGCGCACGGCGCACCGAGGAGCCGCGGTCGCGGCAGGAGCCGATCAACTCCTTGTCCGCCAAGGAGAATGTGCCGCTGGCGGTGATACTGCGCCGGCCGGGTGATGCCGTCCCCCCGTTGTGTCCTGCAGAGTGCGCGCAATTACCGCGCACTCTGCAGGACGCAAGAACACCCCGGGGTCAGCCGGGGAGGGTCGCGACCCCCGGCGGGGCGAAGCGGGCGCCGGTGGCCCGCTCCGAGACCCCGGTGCGGTCCAGGTACGGGGTGATGCCGCCCAGCCAGAACGGCCAGCCGGCGCCGGTCAGCATGGCCAGGTCGATGTCCTCCGGCGCGGCGACCACACCCTCCTCCAGCATCAGCCGGGCCTCGACCGCCAGCGCGGCCAGCGCGCGGTCACGCACCTGCTCGCCGCTGGCCGGCGCATCGCCCCGCTGCCACAGCGCGGCGATCTCCGGATCCAGCGACTGCCGCCCGGTGTCGTCGAACGCCACCAGCGTCCGGTGGCCGGCATCGACGATGCGGCGCAGGTTCCCGCTGACCGTGAACCGCTCCGGGAACGCCGCCGCCAGCGTCTCGGTGACGTGCAACGCCACGGCCGGCCCCACCAGTTGCAGCAACATGATCGGCGTCATCGGCAGGCCGAGCGGTGCCAGTGCGGCGTCCGCGACCGCCGGGTCGGTGCCCTCGTCGATGGCGGCGATGATCTCTCCCATGAACCGGGTGAGCAGCCGGTTCACCACGAACGCGGGCGCGTCGGCCACCAGGATCGGACCCTTGCGCAACGACTTGGCCACCGCGAAAGCGGTTGCCAGCGAAGGATCGTCGGTAGCCCGGGCGCGCACGATCTCCAGCAGCGGGAGCACCGCAACGGGGTTGAAGAAGTGGAAGCCGACCACGCGTTCCGGGTGCGACAGTCCGGCCGCCATCTCCGACACCGACAGCGAGGAGGTGTTGGTGGCCAGCACCGCGGTGTCCGCCACATGCCGTTCCAACGCGCCGAACACCTGCCGTTTGACGTCGATCTCCTCGAACACCGCCTCGATGACGAAGTCGGCGTCCGCGAAGGCGGCATAGTCCAACGACCCGGTGATCAGCGTGGTGAGACGGTTGGCCTCGTCGGCGGTGATCCGCTTCTTGGCGGCCAGCGCGCCGATCTCCCGCCGCACACCGGCCAGTCCCTGATCCAACCGCTGCTGGTCCACGTCGGTCATCACCACCGGCACGTGCAGCCGGCGGGCGAACAGCAAGGCGAGCTGGCCGGCCATCAGCCCGGCCCCGACCACGCCGACCTTCGTCACCGGCCTGGCCAGCGACGCGTCGGGGGCGCCCACCGGCTTGCGGGCCCGCTTCTGGGTCAGGTTGAAGGCGTAGATGCTGGCGCGGAACTCCGGCGAGCAGACCAGGTCGGCCAGCGCCTCGTCCTCGGCCGCGAACCCGGTCGTCAGGTCCGCCGTGCGGGCCAGCGCGATGGCCTCCAGTGCCCGGTACGGCGCGGGAGACGCACCGTGTGTGCGCATGTCGGCGATCATGCGGCCGCGTTCGATCGCCGCGTGCCACTGCTGTTCGGTCGCTGCCGATCGGTGGTCGGTGCGCGGCACCGGGATCGAACCGTCCAGCACCCCGGCCAGCCAGGCCAGCGACTGCTCGAGGTAGTCGGCAGCGTGCAGCACCACGTCCACCAGTCCGAGCTCCAGGGCCTGCGCCGGCGCGAGCATCCGGTTCTGGTTCAGCGCGTTCTCGATGATCACCGTCACCGCCGATTCGGGTCCGGCGATACGGGGCAGCAGTTGGGTTCCGCCCCATCCCGGGAGGATGCCCAGGAAGCACTCCGGCAGCGCGAGCATCGCCGCATTGGACGCCAGCGTCCGGTAGTGGCAGTGCAGGGCGATCTCCAGGCCACCGCCCAGCGCCGCGCCGTTGACGAACGCGAAGGTCGGCACCGGCGAGTCGTGTAGCCGGCGGAACACCCGGTGGCCGAGGGATCCGATGGCCAGTGCCGTGTCCCGGTCGGTGATGGCGCCGATGCCGGAAAGGTCGGCGCCGGCTGCGAAGACGAACGGCTTGCCGGTGACGGCGATCGCGGCCGGTGACGCCTCGAACGCCCGGTCCAGCGCCGCGTCCAGGTTGGCCAGACCGGCCGGGCCGAAGGTGGTCGGCCGGGTGTGATCGCGGCCGTTGTCCAGGGTGATCAGCGCCACCGGACCCGCGACTCCGGGTACCGGCAGCAGGCGCAGGTGCGCGTCGGTGACGACCTCGCCGGGCAGTTGCAGTCCGGTGCTGGTGCTCACTGGCTCGCTCCGTTCTCCGCGATGGCGACGGTGGTCCGGTCCGAGCCGTCCCAGTGCGGGTTCTCCCAGATGACCGTGCCGCCCATGCCGAGCCCGACGCACATGGTGGTCAGGCCGTACCGCACCTCCGGGTGTTCGGCGAACTGGCGGGCCAGCTGGGTCATCAGCCGGACCCCGGAGGAGGCCAGCGGGTGGCCCATGGCGATCGCTCCGCCGTACTGGTTGACCCGCGGATCGTCGTCCGCCAACCCGAAGTGCTCGGTGAAGGCCAGCACCTGCACGGCGAACGCCTCGTTGATCTCGATCAGTCCGATGTCGTCCATCGTCAGGGCGGCCTTGGCCAGCGCCTTCTCGGTGGCGGGGATGGGGCCCGTGCCCATCGTCTCGGGGTCGACGCCGGCGAACGCGTACGCCACCATGCGCATGCGCACCGGCAAGCCCAGTTCCGCAGCGACGTCGGCCGCGGCCAGCAGGCAGCCGGTGGCGCCGTCGGTCAGGCCGGAGGCGTTGCCCGCCGTCACCCGCCCGTGCGGGCGGAACGGGGTGCGCAGCGTCGCCAGTGCCTGGACCGTGGTCTCCGGCCGCGGGTGCTCGTCCGCGGTGGCCAGTCCCCAGCCCTGCTCGGCCGACCGGGTGGCCACCGGCACCAGGTCCGGCGCGATCTTGCCGTCGGCCAGCGCGGTGGCGTACTTGCGTTGGCTGTCCGCGGCGAAGGCGTCGGCGCGCTGCTTGCTCAGTTCGGGCCAGCGGTCGTGCAGGTTCTCCGCCGTCGCGCCCATCACCAGCGCGGAGGGGTCGACCAGCTTGTCGGCCACGAACCGCGGGTTGGGATCGGCGCCCTCGCCCATCGGGTGGCGGCCCATGTGCTCCACCCCTCCGGCGATGGCCACGTCGTAGGCACCGACCGCGATGCCGGACGCCACGGTGGTGACGGCGGTCATCGCTCCAGCGCACATCCGGTCGATGGCGAACCCCGGGACCGAGCGCGGCAGTCCGGCCAGGATGGCAGCCGTGCGCCCGATGGTCAGTCCCTGGTCGCCGGTCTGGGTGGCGGCCGCCACGGCGACCTCGTCGACTCGCTCCGGCGGAAGTTCCGGATGCCGGCGCAGCAGTTCCCGGATCACCTTGACGACCAGGTCGTCGGCGCGCGTCTGGGCGTACTGTCCCTTGTCGCCGGCGCGGCCGAAGGGAGTGCGGACCCCTTCGACGAAGACCACGTCACGCAGGGTTCGAGGTGTCACGGCGTCGGCTCCCTCTGGCTGGGCGGCATCGGTGGGGTCACTCGATGCTACCGCCGAAGCTACTGGTCGGTAACTTCAGGCCGCCGCGGTCAGCGAGGCGACGAGAATCGGCGCCACCAGGTCGATCTGCCAGGGCCGGGCGCCGCCGGCCGCCAACCGTGCGGGCAGCTCGGACGTCGTCGGTGGACGCCAGAGCACCCGGCGCACCAGGTCCGGGGTCATCAGGTTCTCCACCGGGATGGCCAGCCGTTCGGACAGCTCGGCCAGCCCGGTGCGGGCGGCGGCCAGCCGGGCCGCGGCCGCGGGGTCCTTCGCCGACCAGCGGCTGGGTGCCGGCGGGCCCTCGGACGGCAGCCGGGCGGGCGGCAGATCACTCGCGGGCAGGTCCCGGGCTCGCTGGATGGCCGCCAGCCAGAGCGCGGATTGACGGCGCTGCGCCGGGCCGGAGAACACCGGCAGCGCTGCCAGCGCCTCGGCGGTGGCCGGCATCGCCTTGGCGGCGGCGACCACGGCGGAATCCGGCAGCACCCGGTGTGGCGCCAGATCGCGCCGGCGGGCCAGCCCGTCCCGGGCGGTCCACAGTTCGCGCACCGCGGCCAGCGTGCGACGGTCGGAGATCTGGTGGATTCCCGAGGTGCGGCGCCACGGGTCGAGGCGCGGCGCGGGCGGCGGGGCGGCGACGATGGCGGCGAATTCCTGGCGCGCCCACTCCCACTTGCCCTGCCGTCGGAGCAGGTCGGCCATGGCGTCCCGCAGTTCGATCAGCACCTCGACGTCCAGCGCGGCGTAGTCCAGCCAGGTGGCGGGCAGCGGCCGCCGTGACCAGTCGTCGGCGCCGTGTCCCTTGGCCAGGTGCAGGCCCAGCACGGCCTCCACCAGGGGGCCGAGGCCCACCCGGGGCAGACCGGCCAGCCGGGCGGCCAGTTCGGTGTCGAACAGCGTGCGCGGCCGGATGCCCAGGGCTGCCAGGCACGCCAGGTCCTGGTTGGCGGCGTGCAGCACCCACTCGGCGCCGGACAGCGGCCCGTCCAGCACCGACAGGTCCGGCAATGGCACCGGGTCGATCAGCGCGGTGCCGACATCGGCGCGGCGCAACTGCACCAGGAAGGCGCGGGCGCCGTAGCGGTAGCCGGAGGCACGTTCGGCGTCCAGTGCCACCGGGCCGTCGCCGGCGGCCAGGGCCGCCGCGAGATGCTCCAGGTCGGCGCGGTCCACCAGGGGAGCGGGGGTGCCGTCGCGGGGCCGCACCAGCGGCACCGGCTCCGGTGGCGCCG
Organism: Nakamurella sp.; assembly: GCA_035708025.1. Classification (GTDB taxonomy): domain Bacteria; phylum Actinomycetota; class Actinomycetes; order Mycobacteriales; family Nakamurellaceae; genus Nakamurella. Next base: position 10,624 of record DASSTH010000278.1, read on the forward strand.
ATCCAGCCAGCGCCGGTTCGGACAGCGCCGGTTCGGACAGTGCCGGTTCGGACAGTGCCGGTTCGGACGGTGCCGGTTCGGAAGGCGCCGGTTCGGCAGGCGCGTGCGCTTCGGGCGCCTCGCCGACGGTGTCACGGGCGCCGGTAATGGTCTGGCCATCGCCGGCGCCGTCGGGGTTCCCGGTACCGGCGTCGCCGGCACCGGCTGGATCAGCCGATGACACCGGCTCGCATCGCCAGCGCCACCATGTGTGCGCGATCCCCGGTGCCCAGCTTGCGGCCGATGCGGGCCAGGTGGCTCTTCACGGTCAGGGCGGACAGCGCCAACTGCTCGCCGATCCACTTGTTGGAGCGGCCGTCAGCGACCAGTCTGATGACCTCGATCTCCCTGCTGGACAGGTCGTGGATCGAGCTCGGGATGTTGCGCGCGGCGGGGTTGGCCCGCCGGCCGATCACCACACCGCTCACGCCGGCGCCGACGGCGTCGATGACGGGGCCGATGTCGGCGGTCGGGGACAGCGCGATCACCCGGTTCCAACCCGCGCTGCGCAGCGCGGTGATCACCGGCGTCGCCTGATTGCCCAGGGTGAGGCTGACCAAGGCAAGATCACCCACCAGGCCGCGGTCGACGACCTCGGTGACCTCCGCGGGGCTGGCCGCCGACGTCACGTGGCCGATCCCGATGGTGGTCAGTACCCGGCGCAACGATTCGCGGGTGGCCTGGTCCGGGTCCACCAGCAGTACCTCGGTGGTGGCCGTCGCCCCTGATGGGGCGCGTTGTGGAGTGCGTTGTGCAGGGAGGATATCGCCCGCCCGGGGGGCGACCGGAGGTCCGGCCGGCGGCCCCGTGTCGGCGCCCAGCAGCGGTCCGTTCACGGTGGCTCCTTCGTCAAACTGCGGGACAGCGTCGTCCACCATTGTGCAGTTCCGACCACGCCACCGGGTCCGAATCGGCGAATCTGCACCCGCGAAGGCCCGACGATGATGGTCACGTGGTGACGATTGAAGAAAAGTGTGAGTCACCGAGACGGCGGTCGTCAAGATCCAGCGTTCGGGAATCCCTACGGTCCGTCACGAAATTCGACTGGCAAACGGGTGAGGGGAGTCCCGTATCGGTGACACACCCTCGGGTGGCAGGCCGGCGGCGGTGGCCAGGAACTCCGCGAACGCGGTCAGGTGCCCGGAGGTGTCCGTGTCGGTGGCGGTCCAGGACGCCCGAACCTCCAACTCGTCGGTCCGGGGCGGTCCCGCGATGTCGCCGAACCGGGTGGAGCAGGTGCAGGTGACCGTCCCGCCCAGCGCCGTATAGGCGACCCCGTGGGAGGCCAGCAACTCGGTGAGCCAGGACCAAGCGACCTCGGCCAGCAGTGGGTCACCCGCCATCTCGTTGTCCAGTTCGCAGGTGCCGAACACCACCACCCGCAGGGTTCCGTCCCAGGCGGCCACCCCGGCCGGGTCGTGCAGCAGCACCAGCCGCCCCGAGGCAGCCTCCTCACCCTCGTCGTCGGGGACCGTCACCGCGATGGCGTGCGTCCACGGCGCCAGGCGGGCCGGCGCGGGCAACTCGGCGATGTCCGTGCCGGCCCGCAGCCTGGCGCGCGACAGGCCGGCGACGGCCGTACGGAAGTCCGCCGGCGCCTGCGCGAGGTCCGGAGCCACCATGATCGCCAACCTTACGGCGCGTGACCGACAGCGGGGCATCACCACGCCGGAGCGCGCGGGTAACCCGGTGGGGTGATCTGTGCCGACCGTCAGCCGGGCGAGGTCGGACGCAGCCGCAGCGCCACCGAGTTGATGCAATACCGCTGGTCGGTCGGGGTGTCATACCCCTCGCCGGTGAACACGTGGCCCAGGTGCGAATCGCAGGTGCCGCATCGCACCTCGACCCGTTCCATGCCCAGCGAGCGGTCGGTGTGCAGGGTGACGTTGTCCCGCTCGGAGGGTGCGTAGAAGCTGGGCCACCCGCAGTGTGAGTGGAACTTGGTACTGGAGGTGAACAGCTCGGCGCCGCAGGCCCGGCAGATGTAGACGCCCTCGGTGGTGGTGTCGGTGTACTCGCCGGTGAACGGCCGTTCGGTGGCCGCCTGACGCAGCACGGCATAGGCGGCCGGGTCCAGTTCCTGGCGCCACTGCTCGTCGGACTTGACCACCTGCACCCGCTCCGCCATGACCTCGACTGTACGCAGGGGACGGCGCGTCCCGGGTGCGGGCTACGGCGGGCACAGGATGCCCATGGCGGGGACGGTGTCGTGCAGCAGGTAGCCGTCCACCGTGCCGGTCACGCAGGCGCTGTTCGGGTAGGCGCCGTCGGTGCCGGACTGCCAACTGACCAGTACGGCCGAGGCCAATTGGCCGGCCACCGATTGCACGCCGGTGTAGGGGTGCAGCGGGTTCTTCACCGATCCGACCACCAGCAGGGGGCGGGCGCCGGAGGCGGTCACCCGGCCCAGCGCCGCCTCCGGAGCTGGCCAGGCGGCGCACAGCCCGGCCAACGCGAGCGTGAAGGGCCCGAACAACGGCGCCTCCGACCGGGCGCCGGCCACGGCCGCGGCGATCTGCTTGCTGCCGAGCCGTTGCGCGGTGTCGTTGCAGCGGTAGACCAACCGCCCGGCCAGCCGCTCGGGCAGGTCTGATCCGCCGAGCGCGGCGGTCAACAGGTCGGCGAGCGGCCGGGCGTTGTGTTCGCCCAGGTCGGCGAGTGCGCCGGCCAGGGCCGGCCAGCTGCTCTGGTCGGGCAGCAGTTGCAGCAGCGCCATCAGCACACTGCCTCCGGTGATGGTCCACCGCCCGGCGCCGTCGCCGCTGCTGGCCAGGTTCCGGACCAGGGCGGTGACGGTGCCGGCGGGATCGTCCCCGAGCGGGCAGCCGCCGTCGAAGCCGGGGCAGGCCGCGGCGAAGTCCTTCAGCAGCGATTCGGCTGCCTTGGCCGAGGATCCGGCCTGCTGGTCTGGCGTGGCCAGCGGATCGGTGGGCGAGTCCAGCACCATGGCGGCCACCCGACCCGGGTAGCGATCGGCGTAGACGGCCCCAATGGTGGCGCCGTAGCCACGTGCCAGCAGCCGGATGCCGGAATCGCCGAGCGCCGCCCGCAGGGTGTCCAGGTCGTCGGCCGCGTTGGTGGAGTTGAACGCGCTGAGCGACGGACCAACCAGGTCGCCGCAGTCGAAGGTCAGCTGCCGGGCGATCGCCTCCAGTTGCGACGAGCCGGCGGGGGATGTGGGGTCGGCGGCCATGCCGACGATCGCCCGGGTAGTGGCGTCGGACAGGCAGTCGATGCCGCTGGAGAACCCGGTGCCGCGCAGATCCACGGTGATCACCGCGAAGTGCTCGCGGATCTCGGTCGGTAGCAGGGATGCCACGGCCGCCACCCGGGAGCGGCCGTACTGGCCAGGGTCGCCCAGCAGCACCACCAGTGGCGGCGCGTCCGCCGGCGTGCCGGGGGTCCGGGCCCGGGCCACCCGGAGCGCGAACGAGCCCTGGTTCGGGTCGGCGTAGGACACCGGGACCGGGACTCCGGCGCAGTCCACCTCGAACGTGCTGCCGTCCGGGCCGGTGTCGTCCACGTCGGCGGGACAGCGCGACCACTGGATCGGGTCGGCGGTGCGGCCCGGCCCGCCCGGTCCCAGCGGCATCGAACTGCTGGAGCTGGGCGCCCCGTCCGCCGGTGGCCGGGTGCCGGAGGTGGCCAGCGGGGCGCGCCGGGACGGACCGATCGTGCAGGCGGCCACCAGCAGCGCGCACAGCGTCAGGCACAGGGCCAGCAGGGCGACCGGCCGGGCGCGGGAGGCCGGGCCGGCCGGAGGCTGCATGGTGCCCGATGGTAGGCGGCCATGCTGTCGCAGCGGGCCGGGCGGGCGGCAGCCCCGTCTGCCCGGGGGGCGAATCGGATCGGTCGCCCCCGGCGGGGTGAGCCGGTTCGGTCGGCCGGCCGGGGGCGCGCGCTGTCCTGCGATGGGTGGTCTCCCGGCCGGATCGTCACCGCCCCCGGCGGTTCGCCCCGGGGTGGCCGCTGCCGCATGCCAGGGTGTGTGCCATGGGCACGCGGGCAGGGAGCAAGGCTCGGACGGATTCCGGCGACGGCCGGGGGCACGGCTCGGTGGCTGCC
>DASSTH010000279.1:0-2653 GCA_035708025.1 Nakamurella sp.
GCCGCCCCACCGTGCCGGCCGGATTCGACGCCGAGCCGCCGGTGTGGCAGCCGCCGCTCCCGCCGGCCGATCCCGCCGACGAGCGGGCGGCTCGCAGCAACGGCAGCTCAGAGGGCACCGTCACCGTGGATACCGGCGCCACCGTGGAGCAGCACGACATCACCGGTGACAGTGACGACCTGACTGAGCAGCACGACATCACCGGTGACGGTGACGACGCGATCGAGCAGCACGACGTCACCGGTGACGGGGTCGACCCCGTGAACACCGTGGACACTGAGGACGCCGAGGAAGCTCAGGACATCTCGGAGGCTCAGGACACCGCCGAGATCACCGCCCGGACCGGCCGCTAGGTCCGGCCTGCTGCTGGCCCAAGGGGTTCAGCTGCGGTCCCCGATCGACACCACCGCGAGGATCTCCGGCCCCCGGGCGACATAGCGGTCCGCCGCCAGCCGCACCAGCACGGTGAACACCACCGAACCGGTGAGCAGCCCGCCGGCCAGGCCCGCCCACCCCCATGCCGGATCGACCGTGAGCGCCGCGACCGCGGCCGCGACCGCCGGCAGCGCGGTCGCCACCCCGATGGCCAGCACGCCGAGCGAGGCCGCCGAGCTGCGACCCTTCTGACCGGGGATGCTGGAGGCGAACACCGAGGTCCGGCTCTGCGGCATGGCGAACGGCAGTGCGGCCGACATCCAGCAGGCGCCACCCAAGGCACCCAACAGCGCGCTCAGGCACAGGCCCGCGGCGGCCGGCAGCAGCGGGACCTCATGCCGCACCACGGCCTGCACCGCCAGCCCGACCGCGATGATCAGCACACCGGGTACGAAGCTGGCCAGCGAGTGGCCGAGCATCTCGCCGCGGGCCCTGGTGCGGTCGGAGAAGGCCACCAGGTGCAGCCACAGTCCGGAGCCCTCCACTCCCAGGTGGTTGGCGGTCTGCGCCCCGACCAGCAACGAACCGAGCACCACCCCGTACACCCCCGCCGGGGTGTCCCGCAGCACGAACGGCCAGCCCACGCAGAACAGCACCACCAGCACCCACGGCAGCCGGCGCATCGGGTCCCGCCAGGCCAGCCGGGCGTCCCGGGCGGCCACCAGCAGCGCCATGCCCCGCACCCCGTCCGCGACCGCGTGGCCTAGGTCGCCGGCCCGGGCCGGGGTCGACCCGGCGGTGGTGGACGGCACCGTGGTCAGGCTGCGGCGCAGCGCGGCGCTCCACCACCACCAGCCCAGCGCCAGGAACACCGCCGCGGTGCCGGCCGCGATCAGCAGCCGGGTCCCGTCGCCGGCCACCGCGGCGACCGGCAGCACCGCCAGCGATCCGGGCGGTCCCCACTGCAGCGCCCCGGCCACGGTGAGCGCGCCCGTTCCCACGCCGCCGCGCGCACCGGTGTTGGAGTTCAGCAGGATCGAGCCGGCCAGGTACGCCACGATCACCCCGATGCCCACCGCCATGCCCAGGTCGCGGCCGCGCCGGGACGACATCAGCGCGGCCATCGAGGTGGCGGCGGCCCGGGAGAACACCACGCAGGTCACCAGCTGGACGGCGCAGCACAACAGGGCCAGCGGGAAGACGGCGGCGCTGGCCGACAGCCCGATCGCGGCGCCCAGCATCACCACCGCGTTGAATACCGGCAGGTAGCCGATCAGCGAGGAGACCAGCAGCCCGCGTTGCAGGGTGCCGGGGCGCAGCGGCAGCAGCGCGAACCGGCGCGGATCGACGGTCTCGTCGATGCCGAAGGCGATCAGCGGGGCCAGCGTCCAGGACAGCAGCTGCAGGGTGAACACGGCGCCGATGGCCGGGGCGGCCAGGTCGGGCCGGGGACGCAGCGCGATCAGCCCGGCGGCCACCAGGCCGGAGACCAGCAGGCCGGCCAGCAGCCCGATCGCGGTGGCGACGCGGGTCTGCGTGCGGGCGGTCCGCAGCCGGCCGGTGGTCAGCGTCCACTTCAGGCGGGCGAAGACCGCAACCACTCCAGGCCCCCTCCCGTGGACTCGTCGGCGCCGACCAGGTGCAGGAACGCGTCGTCCAGGCTGGCCGCGCCGCCGCGTACCGCCGCCAGCTCACCGGCCGCCACGATGCGGCCGTGGTCCATCACCGCCACGTGCGTGCACAGGGTCTCCACCAGGGCCATCACGTGCGAGGAGAACACCACGGTGCCGCCGGCGGCGGTGTAGTCGGTCAGCACGGTGCGGATGACCCGGGCGGACACCGGGTCCACCGCCTCCAGCGGCTCGTCCAGCAGCAACACCGGTGGGTTGTGCAGCAGCGCGGCCGCCAAGGTGATCTTCTTGCGCATGCCGGTGGAGTAGTCGGCCACCAGGGATCGCCCGGCCTCGGTCAGGTCCAGCACCCGGATCAGCTCGGCGGCGCGGTGCTCGACGACGGCGGCGTCCATCCCCCGCAGCCGGCCCAGGTAGCCGAGCAACTCGGGCCCGGACAGCCGCTCGAACAGCCGCAGCCCGTCCGGCAGCACCCCCATCCGCGCCTTCGCCGACACCGGGTCGGCCCAGACGTCGGCACCGGCCACGTACACCCGGCCGCCGTCCGGCCGCAGCAGCCCGGTGACCATGCTCAAGGTCGTCGTCTTGCCCGCGCCGTTGGGCCCGACCAGGCCGGCGAAACTGCCCTTCGGCACCACCAAGTCCAC
>DASSTH010000280.1:0-8399 GCA_035708025.1 Nakamurella sp.
CCAATACACCGTGTCGGCCGCCGCAACGCCCGGATGCAGGCGGCCCGAGTCGTCCAGGAAAGGGGTGTGTCGGGTGAAGCAGGCGGTGACGATGCCACGATCACGCAGCGCTCGGGCCAGCGCCCCACCGATGAACCCGGAGGACCCGATGACGGCGGCCCGACCGTTGTCAGCTGCCACCCCGTGCCCCTCACCGACATCATGAGCGTCGCTCGTCATCAGTTGCCCAGACTGCTCGTCCTGGCGTCCACATTTCCGGCCTCCCCAGCGGACACCGCGCCGGCCTTCGTCCGCGACCTGACGCTTCACGAGGCGGCGTACTACGACCCTACGGTGCTGGTGCCGTCGGTTCCCAACTCGGCCCCGGCCGAGCAAATCGGTACCGTCGCGGTCCGCAGGTTCCGCTACTTCCCACGGCGCTGGGAGGACCTGGCCGATGGCGCCATCCTGGAGAACCTGAGGCGCCGGCGGAGCCGCTGGCTGCAGGTCGCGCCGTTCCTGCTGGCGGAGACCGCCGCGATCCAGAGCGCGATCCGTCGACTCCGTCCCGACGTGATGCACGTGCACTGGATCATCCCGCAGGGATTGGCCTGCCTGCTCGTGCGCCGCAGGCCGCCCATGCTGGTGACGACCCTGGGCGGCGATGTGTACGCCCTGCGCGGCCGGCTGGCCCGTCGGCTGATCTCGGCGGTGGTGCGCCGCGCGGCGCTGGTGACGGCGATGAACACCGACATGCGGCGGCGCCTGATCGAACTGGGATCGGATCCACGCCGCACGGTGGTGTTGCCCATGGGTGCGGACGTGGAGGGGATCCGCCGCCGGGCGGCCGGGATCACCCCCGTGCCGGGGCGGCTGTTGTTCGTCGGCCGGCTGGTCGAGAAGAAGGGTCTGGCGGTTCTGCTGGCGGCTCTGCGGGGGCTGCCCCCCGACTCCGTGCACTTGCGGGTGGTGGGTGACGGGCCGCTGCGTGCGGAACTCGAACGGGCCGGTTCCGGGCTCCCGGTGGAGTTCTTGGGTGCTCTGCACCGCGACGAGTTGGCCAGGGAATACGCGGCGGCGTCACTGCTGGTGTTCCCGTCGGTAGCGGCCGCGGGGGGCGACCAAGACGGGCTACCGGTCGCATTGCTGGAGGGTATGGCCGCCGGACGCCCGGTGGTGGCATCGGATCTTCCCGGCCTGGCCGACGCGGTGGTCAGCGGTGAGTCCGGGCAACTGGTGCCGTCCGGTGACGTGCAGGCGTTGGCGACGGCGATCGAGCAACTGCTCAGCGATCCGGAGAGGTCCGCGGCCTTGGGGCGGGGTGCCGCACTGCGGGCGGAGAGCTACGGCGTTGACCGCGTCGGCGCCGCGTACGTGCAACTGTTGGACTGGGTCCGACAGGGTCGGGATCCGGATCAGATCCCGGACTTCGGCTTCGGGAAATAGCCGCGCGCGATCACCGGTCGGCTAGGAGGCCAGGTCGTACCCGTAACGGCGCAGCGAGATCGCGGTCAGCGCCGTGACTGTCGCCTTCTTGACCCCGCCCAGGTTCTGCCGCCACGACTCGTCCGCGCGGACCGTGATGGCCCCGCCGCCGACCCGGGACGGATTGCCGCTGATGGTGTGCGGGGTGCGCGATTGCGCCCCGAAGAGGGAGTCGTCGATCGCCGTGGGCCGTTTCAGCATGAACTCCGCGAGCTCCCGGAGCTGCTCCAGCGGGTCGGCCACCAGATCCTCGTAGCGCACCACGCGGTAGGCGTCGCTGCGGGATTTGAGCCGCCGCGTCAGGAAGTTGAGCACGTCCCAGACAACAGCGGTACGCGCGACGTTGTGCCTCTTGAACTCGCGTTTTTCCCAATGCACCTCGGTGCGCACCTTGTGGCGGGTCCACGAGTAGGCCACGGCCCGCGGATCGCGTACCAGATGAATGGCGGTGAGGTCGATGTCGGGGCGAGCCTGCAGGAACAGCGCGTGCAGCGGGTACTTGCTGGCGTCGACGATCACCCGGGCGTCGTTGACCTGCCGGACGGTGCGGAAGACGGCTGCGAAGGTGTCGCCGTATACCTTCGCGTCCGCGCGGAGGGACGGAGTCAGCAGCCGTGGGTACATCAATTGGGGCGTGCGAACCACGTTGTTGAGTGATCGAACGGCGCGCTGGATGCGCTCGCGATCGAAGCCGTCCGGAAGGGCCAGGCCGATCACCTCGCGCCAGTAGGGGCATTCCTGGAACGGCTGGCCGCAGCCGCACAACTCGTTGTCCTCGAGCCCCCTGCTGAACAGGAAGCGGATCTCCCCGACGGAGACGACCCCGGGCAGCCGTTCCAGGAGGTTCTCCAGAACCGTGCTGCCGCTGCGGCCCTGGCCTCCGATGAAGGCGACTCGGACGCGCCGGCTGGCGTCGTCGCGTCCGTCCGGTTCAGCGGTCATACTGCCCCCCTTTGCGCCGTCACGGGACTGGTAAGCCTAGCGCCCGCCACCGGCGGGCGCGGTCGTCGTGGGCCCGGGTCACCGGCGGGTGGCCACGGAGTCGCGATCCAGCCAGCGGGCGACGGCCCGCCGGACGGCCTCGGCCAGCCCCTCGTCGGTCAGGTCGGGCAACCCGTCGACTGGCCACCACCGCAGGTCGGTCGACTCCTCGGAGATCACCGGCGAGGCTCCGGGCGGTGCGACGGCAACGAAGCGCATGTCGAAATGCCGTGTCGGGACGCCCAGCGAGCAGGTGATCGGGTGCACGTCGAGGTGGACCGGCACCGGATCGAGCGTCAACCCGGGGATGCCCGACTCCTCGGCAGCCTCCCGGGCCGCGGCGGCTCGCATGCCGGCGTCGCCGCCCTCGCAGTGCCCGCCGAGCTGTACCCAGCGGCCGATCCGCGGGTGCAAGGTCAGCAGGGTGCGCCGCAGGTCGTCCGACAGCACGACCACCGAGGCGGTCAGGTGTCCGGGCACGCAGCTGCGCGCCGTGGCGTCCGGGCGGGCGGCCAACAACCCGAGGAAGGCGTGCCGGATGGCGTCCTGGCCGTGGTCCGGTGCCCGCCAGGCGTGCAGCATCGACCGGGCGTCCGCGTGCAGCCGGTCGTGCCCGGCCGGCACCTCGCCCAGGGCGTCCCGCCGGCCCAGCTCGATCGCCAGGTCGGTGCCGAGCCGGAACAGGTCGGTGTCGGCGGGCCGGACCAGCTGCCGGCCGCCGCCGCGCAACTCGGGGCGGTCGTCCGCGGCGGGCAGGCCGGGCGCGTCCAGGCCCCGCAGCACCGCCACCGGGATGCCGGACAGCTTGCCCTTCACCAGATCGGCGGTGGCGGCGATCTCATCGCCCACCGCCACCTGCGTCACCACCAGTTCGTTGCCGAACTCGTCCACCCCACCGCGATGGTCGTCCAGCACCGGCAGGCCCGCGGCGCCGATGGCCACGTCCGTGACGCCGGTTCGCCAGGCCCGGCCCTGGGTGTCGGTGATCAGCACCCCGATCCGCAGGCCCCGCGCGCCGAAGGAATCCACCAGGCGGGCGGCGGACCGGTCCGGATCGAGCGGCAGCAGCGCGATCTCGTCGGCGTGCACGTTCGAGGCATCGATGCCGGCCGCCGCGGCGACCAGTCCCAGGTGGTTCTCCACGATCTTGGTACGACCCACCTGGGCCACCAGCCGGACCGTCTCGGCGTCGATCAGCCGGCGGCGGAACTCGTCCCGATGCACCGGATCCGCCGGTGCCGCCAGCAACCTGCCCTCCGCCTTGGAAACGATCTTGGAGGTGACCACGAGTACGTCACCATCCACGATCCACGCCGCCGCCGATGCGATCAGCGCCGCCAGATCGTCGCCCGGCCGGATGTCCGGCAGTCCCCGTACCGGAAGCACCTGCAACCCGTCCGCCGCCGGCGGGGCACCGGCCGGGTGCGGATCGACGGTTGCCCGCCTGGGCTCAGCGGTCATGGCCCGCTCCCGATCGCCCGGCCACCGGCAACCCGACCAATCGCAGCGCCCGGCCGACCATAGCGGCGGTGGCGGCCGGATCGGTCATCAGCAGCGGAGCCGAGCCCACCGCCAGCCCGGGCACCGCGGCGGTGTCGCCGTCGGCCACCAGGAAGGCGTCAAGCAGCCCGCCCGTGGACCGGGCGCCGTACAGCCCCGCCACGCCCTGCGCCGAGCACTCGACGCCGATGGCCGCCAGGCAGGCGTCGGCGTGCCCGCGCACCGGGCTGCCGCCGATGATCGGTGACACCCCGACCACCGGGGCGGCGACGGCTCGCAGTGTCTCGGCGATGCCGGGCACGGCCAGGATGGTGCCGATGGAGACCACCGGGTTGGACGGGGCGATCACGATGACGTCCGCGCCGGACAGCGCCGGCAGCACGCCCGGCGCCGGGGTGGCGGTGTCCGCGCCGATCGGCGTGATGGAAATGGCCGGCAGGGCGGCCCGGTAGCGGATCCACCACTCCTGGAAGTGCAGCGCCACCAGCGCCGGACCGTCCTCGGAGGTCGCGTCACCGTCGGATGGCCGGCCCGGCTCTCCGTCACCGCCGACGGCGTCGGCTGCCGGCTCGTCACCGCCAGGTCCTGTGTCGCCGGGTCCTGTGTCGCCGGGTCCTGTGTCGCCGGCACCTGGGTTGCCGGGACCTGGGTTGCCGGGACCGGCCACGGACCCGGACGTCGGCGGCGCCGCTTCCGGGTCGGCCACCACGACATGCGTCTCCACCCGGTCGTCCGTCATCGGCAGCAGGGTCACCCCCGGCTGCCAGCGCTGGGAAAGGGCCGCGGTCACATCGGAAAGCGGATACCCGGCGTCCAGCATGCGGGTGCGCACCAGGTGGGTGGCGATGTCCTTGTCGCCCAGCGAGAACCACGGGGCCTCCGCCCCGTAGGCGGCCAACTCCGCCGACACCGTCCAGCTCTCGCCCGCCCGGCCCCAGCCGCGCTCCGGGTCGGACGCACCGGACAGCGTGTACAGGCACGAGTCCAGATCCGGGCACACCTGCAGGTTGTGCAACCGGATGTCGTCGCCGGTGTTGACCACCGCGGTCACCGTGTCGGCGGCGCCCTCGGGGGCCGGTCCGAAGAGCTGCCAGCCCAGGAAGGCCTTGACGCCCAGCAGGAACTTCGCCCCGCCGACGCCCCCGGCCAGCACTGCGATCCTCACGGGTGACGATCCTTCCAGACGGCACTGCGGCCGAATCCCGCGTGCCCCTGCACCGTGCGCCGCATCACCCGCGAAGCGCCGGACACGACGGCCCGGGCATGGCCGGCGTCATCGCCAGAAGAAGAACAACCCGCTGCCCACCCGGGCGGCCAGTTCGTTGCCCCCGACCGCGTCCAGCAGCCAGAAGCCTCCGTCGAACAGCAGCCGGCTCACCCCCGGGATGAACCAGATGATGGCGAAGGCGATCAGCGGCAGCCACATCCGGTACGGCGCGATCGCCGCGGTGAACCGTCGGGACAGGTACGGGGCGATGATGCCGTAACCGTCGAAGCCGGGCACCGGCAGCAGGTTCAGGATGCCGGCGACGAACTGCAGCAGAGCCAGGAACGACAGCGCGGCACCCAGTGCGGAGTCGAACGGCGCCGCCACCACCGCGAGCACCGCTCCGGCGGCCATGTTGGTGGCCGGACCGCCAGCCGACACCACCGAGGACCACCAGCGGTGTCGCAACCGTCCAGGTTCCACCAGCACCGCTCCGCCCGGTAGCGGGATGCCGCCGATCGCCAGCAGCAGCACCGGGATGATCAGGCTGTTGGCGGCGTCGGTGTATCGCAGCGGGTTGAGCGTGAGGTAGCCGCGGGCCCGCACCGAGTGGTCGCCGCCGGCCAGCGCTAGAGCGGCGTGCGCGAACTCGTGCAGGCACAAGGTGATGATCCAGCCGCCCAGCACCACCACGAACACCCACACGCCCAGCGGGTTGGCGGCCCGTTGCGCCTGCACGGCACCGACGGCAGTGGCCAGGCAGACCGCGGGGAAGATCCAACTGCCGGACCGCTGTTGTGCCATGTCGGACAGTGTGCCGGTGGCCCGGCCGGCGACCGTTGCGGGGCACGCACCGCGGGGAGCGCTCCGGGGACCCGGCGATTGTGCGGGGCACCGGCCCGCGAACGCTCCGGGGGGCGGCGACTGTGCGGGCACCCACCCGCGAACCGCTCCGGGGACCCCGGCGATTGTGCGGGGCACCCACCCGCGAACGCTCCGGGAGGCTGCGGGGCACCCGGCTGTGAACACCTCGGAGCCCGGCGACCTCGCGGGGCTCCCACCCGCGTAGGAAATCGCACCTCGTTGGCCGGCCGCATCGCGTTTCCGCAGGTGGGCGCGGATGCGCTCGCATCGAGGTGCGACTTTTCGGGGCTCTGACGCCTCGCTGGCCGCCCAGAGACGGTGACGAGCCAGCAGTCCGCGGCCCACCAACGGCGGCCGCCTCGCGAAGGCGTCACACGAGGACGAGAATCCCGGCATTCCGGACCCGGTCCACGGGTTCCGAACTCTATACCACTACCCATGGGCTTGACGTGGGGTAGGACACACCTGTGTAATCACATCGATGTCATTCGTTCGATGCTCACGCCGGTGAGCCTGCGGGGGCACGCGTAGCCGGTGGGGCCCGATCAGGGCGTGTCGCATGGAAAGGAGTGGCCGATGACTACCGATCTGGGGGACCTGCGTATGCGGGAGATCGCGGACGCGCTTGTCGGCACCAACGCCGACGATGCCGACTGGCACGAGCGCGCCCTCTGCGCCCAGACCGACCCGGAGGCGTTCTTCCCGGAGAAGGGCGGCTCCACCCGGGAGGCGAAGAAAATCTGCAGCAGCTGTCCGGTGCGCGCGGAGTGCCTGGCCTATGCGCTGGCGCACGACGAGCGCTTCGGCATCTGGGGCGGGTTGAGCGAGCGGGAGCGCCGCCGGCTCAAGCGGATGGCCTGACCATCCGGCAGCGGCCGCGGGTGTCAGCCGCGGCCCTGTCCCAGCACCGCGGTGATCTGCTCCTCCAGCACGTCGGTGACGAGGTCAACCAGGTCGCCGGAGTCCTGTGACCGCACTTCCAGCGGACGCCGGTAGACCACGATCCGGGCCTTGGTCGGCCGCCCCTTGGCGTCCACCCCCGGCGCCAGGAACCGGCACAGCGGCACCCCGCCGTCCACCACCACGTCACTGGATGGCTGCACCGGGCCGGCGGGCAGCGGCGGCACCTCGTCGACCGCGAACTCGATCGCCGACAGCTGGCCCGGCCAGCGCTCCTCCAGGTCGGCCACGGCGTCCAGCACCGCCTGGTCGAACTGCTCGGCCCGGGTGCGGAAGGCCGGCAGCCGCGGAGGCATCAGCGGCATGCGCAACCCTCGTCCCCGCCGATCGCGGCGGACGGATCCCCGCGGCTTGCGGGGCGGCGGATCGGTGGCCATGTCGGCGCCAGTGTAGGGGTCGTCCCGGCGCGCCGTGCGGCCTGCAACGCCGAACAGGAGATACCCTCCGCCGGTGGCCAGAGTGCGTCGATGCTCGCGAACCGGGTGCACCAACCCGGCCGTCGCCACCCTGACGTTCGCCTACGCCGAGTCCACCGCCGTGGTCGGACCGCTGGCCACCGCGGCCGAGCCGCACTCCTACGATTTGTGCGCCGACCACGCGGCCGGCCTGACCGCGCCCAAGGGCTGGGAGGTGGTCCGCCCGGAGGCCGGATTCGCCGAGCCGGCGCCCGGCCCGGATGACCTGGAGGCGCTGGCGAACGCGGTGCGCGAGGCCGGGCGGGCGGAGCGCCTGCCCGATCCGGCCCCGCCGGTGGTCACCGGCCGGCGCGGGCACCTGCGGGTGCTGCGGTTCCCCGAAGACTGAGCCGCCGCCCGCACCTCGATAGGGTGCTGCTGGCCCTTGCCGCACCGGCACCCGCCGCTGGCAGCCCCCGACCCGAAGGAGTGCCTCGGTGACCCGGTCCGCAGCCGCCTCCGACCTGGCGGCGATCGTCAAGGCCTACGACATCCGCGGCGTGGTGGACGAGCAGTTGACCGCCGAGATGGTGCGTGCGCTGGGCGGCGCGTTCGCCCGGTTCGTGGGCCCGGACGCCGGAGCGGTGGTGGTCGCCCACGACATGCGCGAGTCGTCACCGCAGCTGGCCGCCGCCCTGGCCGACGGCGTCACGGCCGCCGGGCTGGACGTGCTGGACGCCGGGCTGGGTTCCACCGACCTGCTGTACTACGCCTCCGGATCGTTGGGCCTGCCGGGTGCGATGTTCACCGCGTCGCACAACCCGGCGCGTTACAACGGCATCAAGTTCTGCCTGGCCGGCGCCGTGCCGCTGAGCCTGGGCACGGGGCTGGACCGCATCCGGGACGACGCCATGGCGGTGCTGGACGGGGCCGGCCCGCAACCCGCGGCGGCGCCGGGCACCGTCACCTCCCGGTCACTGCTGGAGGACTACGCGAGCTACCTGCGCCGCCTGGTGGACCTGTCCGGC